>DASUUD010000182.1:0-9939 GCA_036374255.1 Solirubrobacterales bacterium
CGACGATCGGCTTCGTCGCCCTGGCGCAGAGCCTCTCCGCCACGCAGCTTGCCGCGATCGCGCTCGTCGTCGTCGCCAGCGCGGGAGCGCTCCGCTCAGCTTCGACGCCGGCCCCGCGAGACATGTGACGTCAGGTATTCGCAGGCGCAGCTTCTCCATCGCCGGATCCGCACCCGCACCGGTCAGCGCGCCGACGTCATTCACGGCTGGGGCCTCTCAGCGCGCCCGACGGGATTCGAACCTGTGACCTTCGGTTTCGTAGACCGATTAGGCCATGGCAAGGCAGTTGGCTCTACAGAGCCATTTCCGAACAAACTGCCCTGCTAACCCCCGCAACTTTCGCTTCTACTGAAGCGCCCCGCTCGACCCCGCTTTCGACCCTCCTCGCCCTTCTCGGAAGGGCGTAATCGGTTCGTGCTTCGGCGTCGTCGCTGAGCGTTGCGCTGAACGCAAATCGATTAGGTCACGCCTACCTCAGCAGAGTTTCGCAAGAGGCCGCTGCGTATCGTTAGGTCGTGTGAAGCACTTGCTCGGCGCGACGATGGTGGCTGCAGCCCTTGTGGGCCTGCTGGTGCCGAGCGCCTCAGGAAGCTTCCCCGGCCGCCCGGGGAAGATCGCGGTTTCCTGGGGTGTGACGGGAACCAAGCGGTTCCACCTCCAGCTGATCACCCCCAGTCCAAGAGGGAAGCGGAGGACGATCCTCAACGCACCGGTACGGAGCGTCTTTGCCCAAGGTGCACCTGCCTTCTCGGCCGACGGCACGCAAATTGCCTTTCAGCTCGATGGCGACATCTACCTCGTCGGGTCGGACGGCAGCTCCCTGCGGCAGGTGACTGGCGATTCCAATCGCGACACCGACCCCGTCTTCTCCCCGGACGGCTCGAGCCTCGTCTTTGCCCGCACCGGCCCGAATGGAAGCGACATCTACAGGATCGGCACCGATGGATCGGGCCTGAGTCAGCTGACCACAGACCCGGGACACGACTACGATCCGGCCTGGTCGCCGAACGGCAAAGTGATCGCCTTCGTCAGCAACCGCAGTGGCAGCTCCCACACCTGGTTGATGCGCGCCAACGGCTCTTACCAGCACATTCTCGTCCCCGACAAGCCGCGGCGTGCTGATGGGCAGGTCCAGCCTGATTTCGCGCCGAACGGGCGACGGCTGGTCGTCTCCAAGGGCGCCGACCTGGTGACGATGCGGCTGGACGGCAGCCACCGTCGCGTTCTTGATCGCGCCGGAATCCTGATCGAACCGACCTACTCGCCCGACGGGCGCCGGATTGCGGCAATTGAAGTGTCGAAGAAGTCCAGGAAGCTGTCCAAGGTTGTCGTGATGCGCGCTTCGAACGGCGCTCACCGGCGGACGATCAGGAGACGAATCCCCAATATCTTTGGCATCGGCTGGCAGCCGCGGCGCTAGAGACCCGGCGACGTTCCGGCCTGCCGACCAACCAAGCGCGCCCGACAGGATTCGAACCTGTGACCTTCGGTTTCGCAGACCGTGCGCGGAGGTTGCGCCTACGCCTACGTCGCCTGTTCCAGCCGCTTCTCTTGCTCCGGTCGTGCCCCCACCCGCGCCGAAAAATCGGTGCTCGAATCGGCGCCCGGGCGAATTGTCGTCATTGTCTCAGTGTGAATCTGTGGCCCGATTCGTCTTTCGCTACCCCCTGATCGTGAGGTGACACAGGCTCCGGCAGGCGTCGCAGCCACTAACGCCTGCTCAGAAGGGCCCTGGCGCGCCGCAGCGGGGCCGCCAGTCTCCATGATCGAGACCGCAGCAGCGTGTCGAGCTGCGCCTCCGCGGCGTCGGCGCGCGCTCGCTGCGCCTCCGCGGCGTCGGCGCGCGCTCGCTGCGCTTCGCGTTCCTTTAGCAAGCGGCGCGTCTCATACTCCAGCCCTTCGGCCCGGACCGCCGCCCTGTACTCCGCCCGCACCAGCAGTGCGAGCGTTTCGAGCACGTCCTCCGACGCGGGAGCGCTCGCCCCCCCGAGCACCTCCACCAGCGCCTCGGCGTGCTCGGTCGCAGAGTGGTGCGTCCTGACCAGGTCGAATCCGAGGGCGCCAAGCTCCGGCCGGTAGCCGGCGAAATCGGCCCGCAGACGATCAGCGTCGATGATGGCGTCGGTCGCGGCCCCGCTGAAGCCGTCGGCCTCGAGGGCGGGGTAACTCTCAGGGGTCACCCAACCATCGCCACCCGCGTAGTCCCAGACGTACGCTGCGCGTCCCATCGCCATCCCCTCGAGCACGGACCGTCCGTAGCCGACGACGATGTCGGCATCGGCCAGCGCCGCCTCCGGTTCGACCGTCGGCGTGCTGGGAGCTCCGAGCTGGACCAGCTCGAGGCCGAGGTCGCCGCACACTTCCTCGAGGATGCGAAGGCGCGCTCCGTGGAGGTAGTTGCTGGCCAAGAGCACCCGTCGCGCGCGTCGCCGGCTCGCGCCGCGTGGGCGGAACCGTTCGATATCGATCGGCTGGCGCAACCGCACGACGGTTGGACGCGAGGCGAGCGCGGCGGCGTGGCGAGCGACGCGGTCGTTGAGGACGACGAGCGTGGGAGACGGCTGCAGCCCGCCCGGTGGGTGCTCGAAGGCGGCGAAGCCGTGGCTCGCGAAAACCAGAGGGAGCCCAGCTCGGCGGCCGGCCAGCATGTAGGCGCTCGCAGCGTCCTGGACGAGGATTGCATCGACCTCGTCGAGCTTCGGAGGCTCGCCGACGGTCATGCGCAGCCCACGCGATGCCGCCAACTCTCTTCCGTTGGTGTTGGCCTCAGCCGCGTGCACCGTCACTGTGTGCCCCAGGCGCTCGAGCTGCTCGGCGACGGTCGCTGAGTAGGTCTCGGTTCCGCCGAGCACGAAACGCGCGAGGGCGACGAGGATGCGCATGTCTCAGGCGGGCACCCGTGCGTCCGCCTTCGGGACGTGGGTCCCCGGCATGGCGATGGAATGGTCTTTCGTCAGTATCTTCATTTGCCCAAGTCTCACGATTCGAATGGATGCCGACAGTCGCGACCGCCTGCTGCGCTTTGCGTGGGAGCTCCCGCCATTTGAGCACGATGTCGGGCTCCTTTCGGAGATCGCGCAGAGAATCGGTCCGGCGCACTGTAGCCCGTCGTCCTCGCCGACCAATCTTCCATACACGCTGAGAAATCTCGCCGGCGCGGCCCGAAACGTCTCCCGCGCGCGGGGCGGTGGGGCGACGACGCTGCCGGGGGAGGTCGTCCTGCAGTGCGCTCCGCATGCCCTTCGACACCTCGCTCGACAGCTGCCGCAGCGTTGCGTCCTGGTTTCCGGGACGAACGGGAAGACCACCACCGCCTCGATGATCGCCGCGATTCTGCGCGCGGCCGGCCACGCCGTCACCCACAATCGAGCCGGGGCGAACATGCCCTCGGGCGTGGCGACGGCCCTCCTCGAACAGCCAGGTGAGATCGGCGTCTTCGAGGTCGACGAGGCGTGGCTGCCGATCGTGGCCGCAGAGCTGTCCCCTTCTGTGATCGTGCTCGGAAACCTCTTCCGGGATCGCCTCGATGGGTACGGTGAGCTGGACGCGCTGGCGGGGTCCTGGGAAGCGATGCTGGCCGGCCGTCTCCAAGCGCATCTCGTTCTCAACGCGGACGACGCCGCGCTCGTAAGCCTGGGCTCGATCGACGCCGGGAGCGACCGACTTCCAATCTCATTCTTCGGCGTCGAGGATCGTTCTCTGAGCCTGCCCCAAGCTGAGCACGCGGCTGATTCGATCCGCTGTCGGGCCTGCGACGAGCCCCTCCGGTTCGATGCTCGGATGCTGAGCCACCTGGGCCACCACCGGTGCGATTCCTGCGGCGCCAGGAGGCCGAATCCCACAGTCAGGGCCGACGGCGTCCTCTTCGACGGAATCTCGGGCTCTAGCTTCTCGATCGAAAGTGGAACGGAGCGGCACGATCTACAGCTCCGCCTGCCCGGTCTCTACAACGTCTACAACGCGCTGGCGGCGACAGCCGCAGCCCTCGCCCTCGGCGTCGAGCCCGCTTCGATCTCACCTACGCTGGCCGCCTTCGCCCCGGTGTTCGGCCGAGGTGAGCGCATTCGGGCAGGCACCACGGACCTTGCCGTCCTGTTGATGAAGAACCCGGCAGGCGCCAACGAGCTGCTGCGGACCCTGAGCAGAGACGCTTCCCCGAGTCTGGACCTCCTCATAGCCCTGAATGACGGCCCCGCCGACGGTCGCGACGTCTCCTGGATTTGGGATGCCGATTTCGAGGCGCTTCACCGTCGGGTCGGCCGCGTGATCTGCAGCGGGAGCCGGGCCGCCGAGTTGGCGCTACGCCTGAAGTACGCAGGATGGCCCATTTCCTGTATCGCAGTCGACCCCGAGATCGCGAGCGCGCTTGATCGAGGGATCTCGGAAGCCTCCGGCCGTTTGATCGTCCTACCTACCTATTCCGCCCTGCTGGAGCTCTACACCGAGCTCGCAGTTCGCGGTCTCGCCAGACCCTTTTGGGCCCAGGCGCCCCCGCTGCCGGGCTCGGACGGCCCGGCATAGTGCCTCGCGATCGTCGAACTTTCCGTTGTGGATGGACTCGACGATGTTGCCGCGTCCCAGCACCGAGACGACATCGGCGGGCGCAGCGTCACGAAGTGCCGTCGCGATCGCCTCCTCTCGATCGGGTACGACCGCGAGGCCAGCGCCGCGGATGCTCCTTGCGCCGGCAAGCATGTACTCGAGCGTCCGCAGCGGAGGTTTGCGACGGAAGCTGCCTGTGGTGAGCACCAATCGGTCACAGAGCTTCCGGGCCGCGCGGCCGATGGCGTGACCGTGGGCGGGGTCGGGCGCCCCGAGCACTCCGAGCACCGCGTGCAGACGGGCGCTTGGGTCCATTCCCGCCCATACCGTGCTCAGGAACTGTTCGACTGCGGACGGAGTGGAGGCCGTGTCCAGGATCAGCTCGGGCCGCTGAGCTATGTGCTCGAAGCGGCCTCTGGGCCCTGGGTGGGTCGCCAGCACCTCCGCCAGCACCGAGCGCTCGACGTCGAGCGAATCGGCGAGGGCGACGACGGCGGCGACGTTGCGGGCGTTGTAGAAGCCGGGCAGCCTCGTCTCCAGGCTGAGCCTCCCGCTCGGGGTGTCGAGTTCCAGCTCGGCGTTCCTCAGGTCCCAGCGAGCATCCCGGATTCGATAGACGGCCTCAGGACCGAGACCGACGCGGATTGCCCGGCCCTCAGCCCGCTCGATGTCGTCGGCGAGCTCGCGCCCGAACTCGTCCATAGTGTCCACCACGGCGAGGCGCACCGCGACGCCGTCCTTGATGAACAGGCTCCGCTTGACCTCGCCGTACCGGCGCATCGTTCGATGCCGTGAGAGATGGTCGTGGGTGAGATTGGTGAAGACAGCGACCTCAGGCATCAGTGCAGGGCAACCCTCGAGCTGGAAGCTGGAAACCTCGCAGACGATCAGGTCGGGCTCGCTCGTCACTGCCGAGAGCGGCGGAGCGATGTCGGCGTTTCCGGCCAGCCTGGCCTTGAGACCGGACCTCGCTAGAACTGCGGCCGTAAGGGTCGAGACCGTCGTCTTCCCGTTGGTGCCGGTTACCGCGATCACCGGGGCGCTGCAGAGTCGCCAGCCCAGCTCGAGCTCGTCGAGCACCTCCATCCCACGTTGCCTCGCCTGCTGGAGCAAGGGGGCATCGGTGGGCACACCCGGGCTCTTGACGAGCGTGTGCGGCGGGGGAGGCAGATCGAGCAATTCGTCCTGTGTCCCGAGATGGACGCGGACACCCGCACCCTCAAGGGCCCGGCGCACCCTCTTCGGCACTCCAATGGGATGGTGATCGGATGCGAGAATCCGCTCGCTCCCTTCGACGGTGCAAAGCGCCTCGATAGCGGCTCGACCCGCCTCACCTAGGCCGACAACGACGTATGGGCCTTCGGGGACCCGAGGACGCGCGCGACTCCCCACTCCCAACAGATCCTCCTCCGCCTGCATTGCCTGACCAAGATAGGGCACGGGTGCCGTCCGTGGCCAAACACGGTTTGCTTCAGCGCACCCGCGGCCCGTTGCCTCCCGACGGCCCGCTTGATGCGCTTCGGGCGAGCTTCTCTCGGAAGGGTGCCCCTAGAGCCCTCTGCACCAATGCACCTTCCGTCCCTGCGGCCCAGCTGATGCACAACCTACTGCGGCGGAAGGCCGAGATCGTTAAGGAGCCAAGAGGCACAGAAGCGACGGAGCTTGTAGACGTCCGTGCACGGCCGGCCAAAACGGCACCGCCCGGATGCCAGTAGTAGGGGAGACAGCGCGGCCGCGCGGGGAATCATCAGACCGCGTTCTGCACACGCGGCTCGGTCTCAAGAAACGCGGCGTACTGATGTCTGACAGTCCGCGAGGGGTATGGAACTGACGAGGCCGGCCAGAAGGCCGCCGAAGCCGGCGAGCCGGCCCCGCAGCGGGCCTGGGGACCGCAATCGGTGCCAGATCGGTGTCGGGCGCGGGAGCCGAGGCCGCGCCCGCGGCGGGGAAAGGCGCTGTTTGCGGCGCTTTCCTCAGCGCGCCCGACAGGATTCGAACCTGTGACCTTCAGTTTCGTAGACCGATTCGGCTATCACGCGGCATTCCGCTCTACAGAGCTATTTCTGGGCAAATTGCCCCGCTAGGCGGCAGCTTTCGCGTTTACCGAAGCGCCCCGGACGAGACCGCTTCTGACCCTTTCTTGCCCTTCTCGGAAGGGCGCAATCGGGGCCTGATCTCAAGGAGCCGAATCGTTTCCCGTTTGCACCGCCGTGGCGAGCCTGGGACTCAAGGGCACGCGGGCGGGGCCCCTCCTCCTGGCTGGCGTTTCAGGGTTCGCCGCGGCGGTCTAGCGGCTTGTCGCACGCAACATGTACCGGCTGCCGGGCGGCACTCCGGCTGCGAGATGCGGCAAGGCCCTGACGCCCCCAGTCTCTGAGTGGGACTAGGGGTCGGGGGCCGCGGCCTTGGCCAGCGGCCTGACCGCAGGGCCCTCGATGACCGACCCATCAACCGCGTCGAAGCGCGAGCCATGGCATGGGCAATCCCAGGTCCGTTCGGAGGCGTTGAACCCGACGATGCAGCCGAGGTGGGTGCAGCGCGCCGAGTGCGAGCTCAGCCTGCCGGCCTCGTCGCGATAGAGCGCCCGCTGCTTGAGGCCGAAGGAGACCACCGCCCCCTCCCCCCGCGCCAGGTCCCGGCGCTGGCGCCGCTTGGTCAGGCGGTCCCCGAGCAGGCGCAGTACGTCGTCGGCGTTCTGAGTGACAAAGGAGCGCAGGCCTCGGCGCAGGTCGAGGCGAGCCGGGTCGAAGTGAGGGGCCCAGGCGTTCTCGCGCTCCCGGGCCAGGTCGACAAGGATCCCGGCTGCCGCCGTTCCCATCGCAAGCCCCCACTTGCGCAGGCCGGTTGCCGTGAGCAGACTGGCACTTAACGGCCAGACGCGGCCGACAAAGGGCAGTCCGTCGTGCGGGAGGTGGTCGTGGGTTGCCCAGCGATACTCCACCGCCTCGACGTCGAAGCGCTCCCGCGCCCATCGCTCCAGCTCGCGATAGCGCTCGCCGGGATCGCCGTGTCCCGCCTTGTGGGCCTCGCCGCCGACCAGCAGCCGCTCGCCGGCGGCGGTCGGGACCGATCGCAGCGAATGCGCCTTCCTCTCGTCGCTCAGGTACATCCCCTGCGGCACCGCGCCGCGAAGGCGGAGAAGCAGCACGTAGGAGCGCTCCGGGTGGGTCCGGGCGAAGAAGAGGCCGCGGTCGAGGAACGGCAGGTGAGTGGCGATGATGACCCAGTCCGCGATCACCCCGGGTCCCTGATCGGTCTCGACGGAGTGGGGCCCGCCGCCCCCCACCGCCACGGCGCGGGTGCGCTCATGGATCGCGCAGCCCTCATCCGCCGCGACGCCCGCGAGGCCCTGGAGGTAGCGCAGGGCATGAAACTCCACCTGGTCGTCGAAGCGGACCGCCGCGCTGACACCGAGGGGCAGCTCGTCCGCCCCTTCGACCAGCGTGGCCGGCAGCCCGAGCTTCAGTGCGGACTCGACCTCCCGCTCGACGCTCTCATACCCGTCCTCGGACTCGGTGTAGGTGAAGTTCGGCTTGCGGCGAAAATCGCAATCGATCTCGTGGACTGCGACGAGCTCGGCGATCGCCGCCAGGCCGGCCTCGTTCGCCTCGCCGTAAGCGCGGGCGGTCTCCTCATCGAAGTCGTTGACGAGACGCGCGTAGGTAAGCCCGTGGAGCGAGGTGACCTTGCCGGTGGTGGAACCGGTCGTCCCGGCCCCGATCCGACCTGCCTCAAGGATAACGACGCGGACGCCCTCCTGGCTCAGCCGCAGCGCCGCCGTCAGGCCGACGATGCCGGCGCCGATGACAGCGACATCGCACTCGACGTCTCGCTCCAGGGATGGAAAATCGGTCTTCGGCGCCGTCTCCACCCAATAGGAACGGAGCCGATCGCTGGCACTCAATTCGGCTCCGCATCGATCGCGATCACTCGAGGCGGCTACCCGCCTCCGCCCGATCCATGCCGGCCGACACCAGTCGCAGCCTATGGTGGGCGGCCGGTTGGTGGAAACCGGCGATTACCGGGCGATTCCTCAGCGCCCCGATAGACCCCGCAGTGGACCACTTTTCGCCCTCCCGCAAGGGCGTAATCGGGGCGCCCTCGTTGGGCTGTAATCGGGGCGCCCTCGTTGGGCCTTACAGGCCGAGCAGGAGGCTGAAGCCAGCACTCAACAAGGCGCCGGCGGCCAGTCCGGCGCTCGGGCCTAGCAATTGCCCACGCGAATAGCTCTTCGGCCGCAGCTCGCTCGCGATGAGGGCCAGCATCGCGCCCGCAGCAAGGCGAATGGGACCGGTAGCAAGGCCTGGATCTGCTCCACTGGCACGAACGCGAGCAGAGCGCCGACCGGCTGCGGCAGACTGGTGCCGACGGCGGCCCAGAACTGGCGAAGGCGTAGGTGCTGGGCTAGGTGCCGAGGCCGTAGACGTTGAGGGCCGCGTTGCTCACTGTCAAAGCGCCGCTCACGGCGGAGCACCCCATGACGACCGCATAGGTTCCTGCGGGCCGCGTGACCGCGTGGTTGATCGCAATCACGAGCGGGTTGGAAACGCCGATGTCATCAGGAGCCGCCTCGTAATTGCCGCTGGGGTCGTTATCGATGCTGAGACTGCAGAGGGCGACGTCGTTACCGTCTCCGAACACCTCCACGGAGCCAGTGGCCAGAATGCGACCCGCGCTTCGGGTGGTGATCTCCGCAAAGACAGGGACGGCCGCATGGGTTTCCGTGATGAACCGGGAGCCAGATTCTTGGGCGAACGCCGAGGACGTCTTCAGATCTGAGGCGTTGGCCCCATCGACCGTGTTCGCGTCGTTTGCCGTGTTGGCGGTGTTCGCAGTGGTGGCGGTGCCGGCACTGGTGGCGGCGTCCGCGCTGTTCGCGCGGGCCACTGACAGGCCGGGAGCACGCTTGTTGATCTGCCTGTTGGCGATCTTCCTGATCACCCTCTTCTCTCCCTTGCTCAGGGCGGATGTCGCGACTTGTGCGACCGCCGGCGCCACCAGAGCGGTGACGAGGGCCAGGATCGAGATGACGAGTGCCGGGTTCGCGTGCGTTCGCGTGCTCCCCGGAGGAGGCGTAGTGGTCATTGCAGGGTTCCCTTCGCGTTCAAGGTTCAGCATCCCAAGCACCAACGACCCTGCCATCCGTGCCGAGTCCCATCTAGGGTTCGGTTTACCCGCACGACCGCATGGGTTACGCGGCAATCGGGGCGGAGCTCCGCGACCGCGGGTGCGGGTCTCCGGAAGGCGGCGATTACCAGCGGACTCTCAGCGCGCCCGACAGGATTCGAACCTGTGACCTTCGGTTTCGTAGACCGATTAGGCCATGGCAAGGCAGTTGGCTCTACAGAGCCATTTCCGAACAAACTGCCCTGCTAACCCCCGCAACTTTCGCTTCTA
>DASUUD010000183.1:0-13315 GCA_036374255.1 Solirubrobacterales bacterium
TATCCGGCCGAGTACGACGGGGCGCTTTTCTTCTCGGACTCGGTGCGCGGCTGCATCTACGCGATGCCCAGCGGATCCGACGGCCGCCCCGATCCCGAGGCCACCGAGGTCTTCATGCGCGAGGCGAGCATCTACCCCGGCGTGGAGATCAAGGAAGGCCCGGACGGCGCCCTCTACTACGCCACCCTCTTCGGCGACGAGGAATACGGCGACGGCGGGATTCACAGGATCACCTACGCACCGGGAGCCCCCACAGCGCGGCTGACGGCGACTCCCCAGTGGGACGCGGAAGTGCCGCTGGAAGTGAGCCTGGACGCCGGCGGCTCAACCGACCCCCAGGGTGGGCCGCTCACCTATGAATGGGACCTCGACGACGATGGGGAATTCGAGGAGACCGGGGGCGAGACCAAGTCGATCGAACTGACCGAACCGGTCAATCACGAGGTCTCGGTCCGGGTCGAAGACCCGGAAGGGCTGACGAACATCGCGCGGGTGACGATCTACCCCGGCGCCGAACCGCCGACGGTGACGATCACCAAGCCCGACCCCGAAACCGTCACCTGGGGCGTCGGCGACGAGATCGGGTTCGAGGGGGACGCGGACGACTTCGAAGGCGAATACCTCGGAGGGATCGCCTACCGCTGGACAATGCGGCTGGCGCACTGCCCGACCGGGCCTGAAAACTGCCACAAGCATCCCCTCCAGACGGTCTCCGGGGTCACCTACGGACAGTTCACAGCCCCCGACCACGACTATCCGTCCTACATCGAAGTCACGGCGCGAGTCACCGACGACCGGGGTCTGTCGACCAGTGACACAGTGACGATTCAGCCGCGAACGGTCGACCTCCAGATCGCATCCAGTCCCGCGGGGATCCCGCTGACGGCAGGACTGGTCGCGGATACTGCGCCGTTCACGCTCACCTCGATCGAGGATTCGCAGGTCGTGCTGGCGGCCCCGCAGACAGCGCAGCTGGCTGGGACGGAATACGCCTTCAACGGCTGGTCGGACGGCGGCGAGCGCATCCACACGGTCGTCGCCTCGGCCCCGGCGAAATACGAAGCCCTCTACGAGGAGATCGTCGGGCCCCCCGCGCCGCCGCCTCCTCCGCCTCCACCACCACCGCCGCCCACGGGCGATGAGACCCCCAGGGACGCGACCCCGCCACGGACGAGCATCCGCAGGCACCCGCCCAAGAGGACGAGGCAGCGGGTCGCTCGCTTCGTCTTCCGCTCGAGCGAGACGGGATCGAAGTTCCGCTGCAAGCTCGATCGCGCCAGGTACAGGGCCTGCCGGGCGAGAACGACCTTGCGGCGCCTGAAGCCCGGCAGGCACGTGCTCCGGGTCGTCGCCGTCGATGTCGCCGGCAACGCGGACCGCAGCCCCGCCAGGTTCGTCTGGCGGGTGCTTCGAAGGCCTCGCCAGCCGTAACTCGGCTCTCGATCACGAAGCGCGGCCGTCCGCTACTCGGCCGCGATCAGCGTGTGCCAGTGCGGGAGCAGCGGGATGTCGTGCAGGTCGATGACGGCGGCGCGGGCGGCCTCGATCTCATCGGAGTACCAGTAACGCTCGAAATCGGTCCGACTCTCCCAGACCGAGATCTGCTGGAAGTGCAGGGGATCGTCGACCGAGCGGGTCAGCTTCCAGCTCTTGGCGCCGAAGGCGGGCATGCGCGCCGCCGCCGGCTCCCAGAGGTCGAGCCAGCGGTCGGCCCGGAAGGGCGCCACGTGCCAGTCCACCGTGCAAACCTCAGCCATTGAAGATTCTCCCTTCGCGCTCGGCGCAGATCGCGCTCATCATGCCCCCACCTCCGCCCGGATCGCGCCCGGGCCCTCCTCGCTCTTGCCCTCGTCCTCCGACTCGGCCCCCACCAGGATCGAGATCTTGCCGAGGTGCTTGTTTTCGTGCAGCAGCTGGTGCGCCTCGGGCACGCCCTCGAAGCCCATCGTCTTCCAGAGCACCGGGCGGATCTTGCCCTCCGCCATCAGCTGGTTGGCCCGCATGCACTCGTAGGCGTTGGCGAAGTGGGAGCCGAGGATCTGCTTCTGGCGCATCCACAGGTAGCGGACGTCGAAGTCGAGCTGAAAGCCCGAGGTCGCGCCGCAGATCACGACCTTGCCGAACGGCTTCACGACGAAGACCGAGGTCGGGAAGGTCGCCTGGCCGACGTGCTCGAAGACGATGTCGGGAGCTTCGCCGAGGATCTCCTTGACCCGCTTGGCGAAGCCGCGAGAGGCCTTGAAGCGCTCCTTGTCGGCCGCCGGGTCGGCGAGGTTCTCCTTGGTCCGCATCATCTCGCCGAACTCCCGGCGGTTGATGTAGCCGACCGCCCCTAGCTGCTTCACGAGCTCGCCCTTCTCCTCGGAGGAGACGACGCCGACGGCGTTGGCGCCGGCCGCCTTGCAGAGCTGGGTGGCGAAGACGCCCAGGCCGCCGGCGGCGCCCCAGATCAGCACGTTGTGGCCGGCCTGGAGCCCGCACTGGTCGATCAGCATCCGGTAGGCGGTGAAGTAGGTCAGGCCGTAGGCGGACGACTCGGCCCAGGAGAGGTTCTGGGGGCGGGGGAGGAGCTGCTGGGCCTGCACCTTGGTGAACTGCGCGAACGAGCCCCAGGTCGTCTCGTAACCCCAGATCATCTGGCTCGGGGCGGCGAGGGGGTCGAGGCCGTGCACCTCGACATCCTCGTAGCTGGCCTGGTTGCAGTGGATCACGACCTCGTCGCCGGGCTTCCAGCGCGTGACGCCCTCGCCGACCTTCCAGACGACCCCCGAGGCGTCGGAGCCGCCGATGTGGTGGCCGTACTCCTGGTGGTCGCCGTACCCGAACACCGAGACCGGCTTGCCCAGCGCCGCCCAGACGTTGTTGAAGTTGACCCCGGCCGCCATCACCCGCACGATCACCTCGAAGGCGCCGGGCTCGGGGACCTCGATCTCCTCCAGCTGGAAGGCCTCGGTCGGTTCCCCCTCGCGCTCCTGGCGGATCACCCAGGCGGCCATCGTCTCCGGCAGCGTCCCAGGCTCCACGTCCAACTTTGCGACTTCGCTGGTGTCGACGGCCAATGATCCTCCGTGGTTGTTGGTCGTGTACGGCTCCGCACGCGGCGGCACGGTGTCCGGCGTTCCATGAACGTTGGACACCGAGGCGGCAATCCTAGTAAGTGTCCGGTGCCCCGTGAACGGCGAGCGGGTGTGAGCCGGCGGGCGCTTGGGGGGAGCCGCTGCCCGCGCCGCCTCAGGCGGCGTCGCTCTGCGCCCCCGCCGGGAGCTCCACGGTCGGCTCGTTTGCCTCGGCGCCCGCCCCGATCTCCGGGCCGTCGTCCTCGGCGCTTGCCTCGATCGCCGGGCCGTCGTCCTCGGCGCTTGCCTCGATCTCCGGGCCGTTGTTCTCGGCGCCTGCCTCGATCTCCGGGCCGTTGTTCTCGGCGCCTGCCTCGATCGCCCGCAGCTCCTCGGCGACGACCGGCCGCACGCTCTGATCGACCGGCGGAAGCCCCTCGGGCTCCTCACTCGAGGCGGCCCCGAGCTCCTCGAAGCGCCGCAACTGCGGCAGGACCCGGCTCTCCGCGGAGCCGATCGCCTCGTTGTAGGCGTTGACCGCGGAGCGGAGCGCGCGGCCCGTCTTCGACAGGTGGCGGAGGAAGACGCCCATCCGCCCGTACAGTTCCTTCGCCGCGGAGGCGATCTCCTGGGCCTCTGCAGCGATCCGCTCCTGGCGCCAGCCGAGCTCGACGGTGCGCAGCAGGCCGACCAGAGTCGTGGGGGTGGCAATCAGGATCTTCTGCTCCAGCGCGTAGTCGTAGAGCGAGGGCTCGGCCTCGAAGGCAGCGTGCAGCGCGGCCTCCGAGGGCATGAAGCAGACCACGAAGTCCGGGCTGTCGCCGCTCTCGAACTGGTCCTGGTAGCGCTTCGAGGAGAGCTTCGTGATGTGGTCGCGCACCTGGCGGGCGTGCCGCATCAGCTCACCCTTGCGAGCCGACTCGTCCTCGGCCTCGAGGACCTCGAGGTAGGCGTCGAGCGGCACTTTCGAGTCGACGACGACACGACGCTCACCGGGCAGCATCACCACCGCGTCGGGGCGCAGCAGGCCCTCTTCGCCCTGCAGCGTCTTCTGCACTTCGAAATCGACGTGCTCCGTCATCCCGGCGATCTCCACGCAGCGCTTCAGCTGCACCTCGCCCCATTCCCCGCGGGTCTTGGGCTGCCGCAGCGCCTTGACCAGCGTCCCGGTCTGCTCGCCGAGGTCGCCGAGGCCTACCTTCATCTCCGCCAGCAGGGTCTTCACGGCGCCGTCCGCGGCCCTGCGGTCCCGGCTCAGGGTCGAGACCTCCTGCTCGATCCGCTTCAGGTTCTCGCCGATCGGCTCCGCCAGGCGCCGGAACTCGGCTTCGCGCTTCTGGAGCGCCGCCTCGGCGGCCTGGGAATCGACCTTGCGGGACTCCTCGTTCATCCGCTGCAGGTCGGCGAGGGCCTTCGAGGTGGCGTCGGCGACCGCCATCGAGGTCGCCGTCTGGATGGAGTCGATGTCCGGCGCCCTCCCGCTGCGGCGTGCGAGCAGCGCGTAGAGGAGCCCAACGACGGCCAGGGCGAGGAAGGCGACGGCGATTGTCAGCGCGACTGTCACCCCCCGATGGTGACGGCCGCGCCAGACGGCACCGGCCGGGGCCCCGACCATTGCCGCGCTGGGCCTCGATATAGCGCGCAACGGAGCGCTCCCCGATTCGGCCGCAACGAATGGTGCATTTGCCCCCTATATCGTGGCCAATGCACTCCTCGTCCAAGGAGGGCTCGTTCCGCGCCGAATGCGCTCGCCGCAGCGCTACCTAAGGCAGCAGGATGTCGTTCTCGGAGGAGGTGCGGATGGGGCCGACCACGAGTCGGCCCGGTTTGGCGCCCGGGATGTCGGCGGCGCTGACCGTGTAGACGCCGGTCGGGAGAGAGGCGAGCAGGCTGACGTTGCCGTTGGCCACGAGCGGTCTCGAGCGGGCCTCGCGACCCTGCCCCCTGACCTCGAGGGCCGAATCGAAGTCGGTCAGGTTGGCGGCGACCAGGACGACGTCCAGCGGCGCGTCGGAGTCGACCGGCGGCTGGCTCGCGTTGCGGTTCTGGGGTAGCTGCTGGCCGGGTTCGGGGCCGATCGCGATGCGGGACGGCTGCACCGTGACCGCGTCCTCGCTGACCGAGACGCTGACCCGCGTGGGCGGCTGCCGGCGCGCTTCGTTGGCGTGCTCCTCGACACCGCAGCCCGCGGCAGCCAGCGCCAGGGCCGCCAGCACGCAGGCACCCACCGCTCTGCCACTCCGAGCACCCATCGGGGCAGGAATCTAGCCGAACGGCAGCTCGACCACCCGAGCCGTAACGCCATCTTCACCTGCGATCAGCTCCGCGCCGGGCTCGGCCTCCCGGCGGACGATCGCCAGCGCGATCGGCCCCCGGGCGGGGGAGACGCAGGAGCTGCCGATTCGGCCCACCTGCTTCTCCCCGAGGCGCAGCGGGGCGCCGGGCTCGACCGGCGCACTCAGCTCCAGGCCGCGGAGGTGACGGTTCGGCCGACCCTTGTAGTGGAGCCTGGCGACCGGCTCCTGCCCGATGTAGCAGCCCTTGGTGAAGCTCACCGCCACATCGACGATGCCCGCCTCGGCCGGCATCGTCTCCTCGCTCATCTCGGCTCCGAAGCGGGGCCGGCCCGCCTCGATCCGCAGGATCTCGGCCGCCTCCTCGCCCACCGCAACGGCCCCCGCGGCCAGCAGCGCATCGCGGAGCGCCGCAAGATCTTCGCTGTGGGCGACCAGGTCGAGCCCCTCTTTCGTGCCGACCAGGAGGCAATCGGCGCCGCCGATCGTCGTGGGCGCCGAGCTGTGCTCGGGAAGCGCGGCGGACCCGGCGACCTCGGCGCTGCGGGGGCCGATCAGCGAAAGGATGGCCCGCTCCGCGGTCACGTCCAGGACCTCGACATCTCGACCGATCTTGTAGGTCTCCAGGTGTCGCCGCGCCGTCGCCAGCGCCTCCGGCTCGATGTCGAGCCAGTACTCGCCATCGGCGAGGCGCAGGACCCGCATGTCGGCCTGAATATGGCCCTTGCGGTCGAGCAGCGCGGCGTAGCAGCCCTCTCCAGCGGCGAGGGCCTCGACCTCGTTGGTCAGCTGGCTCTGCAGGTACTCGCCCGCTTCGCTCCCCCGGAGCAGCAGCTTGCCGCGCGAGGAGCGGTCGAGCAGGCCGCACTCCTCGCGCAGCTGCCGGTATTGCGCGTCGAGCTCGACTGTCACGGAGTCGCCCACCACCCCGATTATCCACGGTCCCCTGCTCCCGCTCGGGCCATGCCGGCTCTTGGGCACCCGTATTGACCCTAAGAGCCGGCACGTCCGTAGAACGGGGGGGCGGGGAATTTTTAGACGGGTCGAAATCAGGGTTTAGATGTGTCAAAATCACGAGCCGTGGAGCAGATGCCGAACAACGACCGCAACGACCGCAAGGACCGCCGCCTTAGCCGCCGCAAGCTCCTCGGAGCCGCCGCCGCGGTTCCCGCCGCGGCCGGCCTGCACAGCCTCGTCACCGGGGGCGGGATCGGCGCCGATCCCGCGAGGGCCGGGCGGGATGAGGCGGCCCCCAACGGCCACGGCGGGCACGACGGCTTCGCCCATGCAACCTTCGCCCCCGGCCGCAGCGTCAACCACCGGGCCAACGGCTTCCACCCGACCGAGCTGCTGCGCGACTTCGACTACGGCAGGACGCGGCGGCTGGCCAGCGGGCGGCTGCTTCGCGAGTGGGAGATCGTCGCCCAGGACCGGGAGATCGAGGTCGCGCCCGGGGTGAAGTACGAGGCCTGGACCTACAACGGCCGGGTACCGGGCCCGACGCTGCGGGCCCGCGAGGGCGACAAGCTGCGGATCCGCTTCGTCAACGGCTCCGACCATCCCCACACGATCCATTTCCACGGCATCCACCCGGCGATGATGGACGGCGTGCCGGGGATCGGCGAGCGGTTCGGCGGAGGCCAGATCGAGTCCGGCGAAGCCTTCACCTACGAGTTCGACGCCGAACCGTTCGGGCTCCACCTCTACCACTGCCACGTGGCGCCGCTCGCCTCGCACATCTCGCGGGGGCTCTACGGCGCCTTCATCGTCGACCCGAAGCGGGGCCGGCCGGAGGCCGACGAGATGGTGATGGTGATGAACGGCTTCGACACCAACTTCGACCGCTCCAACGAGGTCTATGCGGTCAACACGGTCGGCTTCCATTACGTGAACGAGCCGATCCGGGTGCGCCGCGACGATCTGGTGCGCGTCTACCTGGTCAACGCGCTCGAGTTCGACCCGATCAACTCCTTCCACGTCCACGCCAACTTCTTCCAGCACTACCCGACCGGGACCTCGCTGGAGCCGACCGAGTTCACCGACACGGTGATCCAGGGGCAGGGCCAGCGGTCCGTGCTGGAGCTGAAGTTCCCGTTCGACGGCGACTACATGTTCCACGCGCACGTAAGCGAGTTCGCGGAGCTGGGCTGGACCGGCTTCTTCCGCGTCGGCGATCCGTCGGCGCTGACGTCGGCGGCGGCCGCCGCCGCCTACTGCAAGCTCCCCTGGGGCGGGAACGGGGCGCCGGCCTGATGGAGGCGGCCAGCCGCGCGCAGCGACGCCCCGGTGGAGCGCTTCCCGCCTGGGCGCTCGGCCTGATCCCGCTCGCCCTGATCGCGGTGGCGATCGGCGCCTTCGCCCTGCTGGGCGGGCCCGGGCTGGGCGAGCGAAGCGGCCCCCCGGTGGAGGAGGTCGCGGTCGAGCGCACTGTGCTGCGACCGGGCGAGATCGAGCTGACGCTGCGCAACGACGGCCCGGACCCGGTCGAGATCGCGCAGGTGGCGGTCAACGACGCCTACGCCCCCTTCAGCGCCGGTGACGGCCGCGAGATCGGACGGCTGGGTTCGACGACGCTGACCATCACCTACCCCTGGATCGAGGCCGAGGCCTACGAGATCTTCGTCCTCACCTCGACCGGAGGGACGATCGACGCCGAGATCCCGGTCGCGGCCGAAACGCCGGAGGCCGACGTCGGCTTCTTCGGCCTTATGGCGCTGTTGGGGATCTACGTCGGCGTCATCCCGGTCAGCCTCGGCATGCTCTGGCTCCCCTTCGTGCGGCGGATCGGCGAGCGCTGGATCGCGGCGCTGATCGCCTTCACGGTCGGCCTGCTCGCCTTCCTCGGGATCGACGCTGGGCTGGAGGGCTTGGAGATCGCGTCCGAGGCACCCGGCGCCTTCGGGGCCACGAGCCTCGCCGTCGCCGGGGCGTTGATCGCCTACCTGGTCCTGGCCGGGATAGATGCACACCTGGCACGCCGTCGCGAGAGCGCCGGGGCTGCGGCGGGCGGCATCTACCTGGCGCTGCTGGTGGCGATCGGGATCGGCCTGCACAACCTGGGCGAGGGGCTTGCGATCGGCTCGGCCTACGCGGTGGGCGCGCTCGCGCTCGGCGCCTTCCTGGTGGTCGGCTTCGCGATCCACAACACCACGGAGGGGCTGGCGATCGTGGCCCCGCTCCGTGACGGCGAGGCCGCCGCCGTGCCGATGCTCCGTGACGGCGAGGCCGCCGCCGTGCCGACGCTGCCCGTTCTCGCCGGCCTCGGCCTGATCGCCGGCGCCCCGGCGATCGTCGGCGCCTGGATCGGCGCCGCGGCCTTCAATCCGAGCCTCGCCGCGCTCCTCTTCGGCGTCGGTGTCGGCGCCATCGCGCGGGTGATCGTGCAGCTCGCTCCGGCGATGCGCGACGCGAGCGGCCGCACCCTGCACCCCCTCTCGGTGGCGGGCCTGATCGCCGGGCTCGTGGCGCTGTATGCCACCGGGCTGCTGGTGTCGGTCTGATGGCCGCCGGCGACGGCCGCGAGCGGCGGTCCGCGAACACCGAGGCGATCGAGGACTACGTGAAGGCGATTTACGCGATCTCACGGCGACGGAAGGGGCCCGTCCAGAACGGCGAGATCGCCGAGCGTCTCGGCGTCACGCCGGCGACGGCGACGGCGATGCTGAAACGCCTCGACGAGATCGGGCTGCTCGAGCACACCCCGTACAAGGGGGTCGTCCTGACCGGCGCCGGGGAGAAGGTGGCCTTGGAGGTGATCCGGCACCACCGCCTGATCGAGGCCTACCTCTCGGAGGCCCTGGGGATGCCCGACGACCAGGTCCACGCGGAGGCCGAGGTGCTCGAGCACTACATCTCCGAGGACCTCGAGTCGCTGATCGCCGCCAAGCTGGGAGAACCGAGCCACGACCCGCACGGGACGCCGATCCCCGGGCCGGATCTGGAGCCCCCCGACCGGGAGCCCGAAGGATAGGCTTGCAGCGGTGAGCGCGGAACGAGCAAGCGGGCGTCTCTGGTTCTTCGCGCAGCGAGTGAAGGGCGAGGCTGTGTGATGAGCCTGGCGGACGACTTCCAGCAGGTGATCGACGCGCTGCCGTCCGACTGGACGGACCTCGAGCTCGACCTGCGAATCGATGACGAGAGCCGCTACGTGGACAGCGCCGTCGCGCTGAGCACGGTCAACGCCCAGCCCTATTCGGAAGCCGACTGGGACTGGCGGCTGCTGGTGGCGCGCAGCTTCGGGCACGCCGCCGCGCCGGAGAGCGTGAGGGGCGTGCTGGCGAGGCTCGATGAGGATGGCGTGACGGGCGAGATGCAGGTGCGCGAGGTGCGCGAGGGCCGCGCCGAGGTGGTGCAGATGTGGGGGCTGCCGGAGAGCGTCCGCGAGGAGTTCCGCAAGCGGCGCTCGATCTAGACGGTGGCCCGGGTCCTCGCCCTCTCCACGGACCTGTTGCTGGGTAGCAGGGTCGAGGCGATGCTGAGCGCCGCGGGCCACGACGTGGCGCTCGCCACCTCGGTTGCCGAGGCGCCGCTGGAAGGCGTGGAACTGCTGGTCGCCGACCTGGACGCCGAGAATCCGCAGGCCCTGGTCGGGCTCGGGGTGCCGGTCCTCGGCTACTACTCCCATGTCGACGCCGAGACCCGGGCGGCCGCCGAGGCCGCCGGAGTCGATCTCGTCGTGCCCCGCTCGCGGATGGCGCGCGAGCTGCCGGCGCTGGCGGAGGGGCTGCTGACGAAGTAGGCGGCGACGCGCTGCGGCGTGCTCAGCCGATCCCGAGCACGACGACCTTGACGGCGTCGATCCGGGGCGTCACGCAGTCGGAGATCCCGGACTCGAAGGCAACGGCCGTCAACACGCGGGGCCGGGGGCTGCCGGAAGGCAGCAGGGAACCGACCAGCCGGGTCTCCTTGACGACGTGGACCGGCTCCGGCTGTTTGACCGTTGCAAGGAAGGAGCTTCCGACGGACCTCCCGTCGACCATGTATTCGACCCGGACGGCGCAGGCCACCAGACCTTCGCTCTGGAGGGTCGCGTCGACGCGCGCGACGAAGAGGTTGATCTCCCGCGCTCCCTGCGTCCAGCTCCCGCCCGCCAGGGGCAGCGGATCCGGTTCTTCGCTGAGGGGCACGTCGACGCCGCCTCCGGTGGCCGCCGCGACGGCCGAGGCGCCGCCGAGCACATCGGCTGGGGTCAGCGATCCATCCCGCACCTTCGCAGCGTCAATCGAGTCGGGGGCGATTCGCGGCCCGTCGACGCTCCCCGCGGCGATGTGGCGCCGTTTGACGGCCCGAGGGGCGAGCTTGCCGCTCTTCACGGCTCGAGGCGCGAGCAGCTTCGTCTTGATCGCCCTGGGTTTGATGTCCCTCGTCTTCGCCTTCTTGGCAGCAAGCGCGGCGCCTCCGCTGAGGAGCAGGAGGAGGGCGAGCGTCGAGACGACGTTCGCGTAGGTGATCCTCGCCCTGATCGGACTCATCGAGCCCACCGGCTCTCACCCGATCCCGAGGACGACGATCTGAAGCGAGTCGAGCCGGATCGTTTCGCAGCCGTTGCCGGCGCTGTAGACACGCGCGCCGAGCTGATGGGGGCGAGGGACACCCGTTGCCGTGGTCGCCCCTTCCAGGTTGAACTCGCGCGTCACGGACACCGTTTCGGTGCTCGAAGTGGTGGCCGAGCCGCCGCCCAGGGGCCTCCCGTCAAGGTCGATGACGCTTTCGAGGATGCAGGTGGACATGGGTTTGCTCTTCAGCGTCGCCTCGATACGGGCGACGAAGAGATTGTTCTCTTGGGCCCCCTGCGTCCATACGGCGCCGCCGAGCGCAACCGTCTGGGCTTCTCCGAATTCGGTCGCCGTGACATCGAAGCCGCCTCCGGACGCGGTGGTCCTCACCGCGGCGCCGCCGAGAATGTCCGCGGGCGTGAGGGAGCCGTCCCTGACCTTGGCGCCGTCGATCGAATCGGCAGCGATCTGCCCGTTGCCGACTGCGTTGAGCGCGAGGTGGCGCCGCTTCACGGCGCGGGGGGCGATCTTTCCGCTCTTCACCGCGCGGGGGGCGAGCAGCTTGGTCTTGATGGCCCGTGGCTTGATGCGGTTCGTCCCCAGCTTCTTGGCGCCGTAGGCGACGCCACCGGTGAGGACGAGGAAGAGCGCGAGGGTCGAAACGACGTTGGCGTAGGTGAGCCGCGGCCTTGCCCGCTTCATCGGCGGCAATATAGCCGGGGCGCATGTCGGAGATTCAGCCGGCGGCGCATGTTGAGATTCAGCTGGCGGCAGCTGGCCGCAAATGAGGCGTGAAGCCGTTCCCGGCCGCGATTCCGGTTAGACTGCCGCCGCAACCGAGTAGGACCAAACGGAGTAGGACTCAAGGGAAGAGGAGGGGTTACCCAGTGGAGCAACGAGGACTCGCTGCTTATCTTGCCGAGCTGATCGGCACGTTCCTTCTGGTTTTCTTCATCGTCAGCGTCGTGGTGCTGTTCGTGGCCACCGGGAGTCAGGCGCAGTTCGGCTCTGACTTCGCGGTCGTCGGCCTCGTCCACGCCTTCGTCCTCTTCGGCCTGGTCGTGATGTTCGGCGTGGTCAGCGGCGGCCACTTCAACCCGGCCGTGACGCTGGGGGCGCTGGCGATCAGGCGGATCAATCCGGTCGACGCCGCCATCTACATGCTGGCGCAGCTGTCGGGCGGCGTGCTCGGCGCTCTCCTTGCCAAGGGCCTGCTGCTCGACGAGGGCCGGGCCACGGACTACGCGGCGGCGCAGGTCTCCGGCCTGCTCGGGAACAACTTCCAGGGCGCGATCATCGAGGCGATCGGCACCTTCTGCCTGGTGCTCGTGATCCTCGCCGCTGTCTTCTCGAAGAAGAGCTTCAAGGAGTGGGCTCCGCTGGCGATCGGTACGACGCTCGGGTTCATTGTGATGGTCGGCGGCCCGCTGACGGGCGGCTCCTTCAACCCCGCCCGCTGGTTCGGCCCGGCGCTGGTCGCCAACGAGTGGGGCTCGGTCTGGCCCTACCTGGTCGGCCCGATCGTCGGCTCGCTGCTCGCCGCCGGCGTCTTCCGGTTCGTGCTCGAGGCAGGCGGTCCCCCTCCCACCGAGCCCGCCGAGCCGATGAGGAAACCCGCTCCGAGCCAGCCGAAACCCAGCACCTCCAGCTGAGCGAAGGCAAATAGAGCCGCCGGGCCGTTGCGGCCCGGCGGTTGGTAGTAGCGTGGCCGCCGTGCGCCGCGTCACCTTCTCGCGCAATTACACGCTCTCGCTCTCGCGAACCTGCCAGTGCTTCTGCAAGTACTGCGCCTTCGCCACGCACCGCGCCCACATCCACCCGCCGGAGGAGGTGGAGCGCCGCCTCGACGAGGCGCAGCGCCGCAACGCCAAGGAGCTGCTCGTCCTCACCGGCGAGCGGCCCGAGGTGAACCCCGAGGTGGCGGAGAGACTGTCCGCCTGGGGGCACGACGACTTCACCTCATACGTCGCCTGGGCCTGCGAGCGCGCCCTGGAGCGGGGAATCCTTCCCCACACCAACATCGGAGTCCTGGGGAGCGACGACCTGGCGCGGTTGCGCGAGGTGACCGCCTCGCAGGGGCTGATGCTGGAGTCCGCCTCGGAGCGGCTGATGGACACCGTCCACGCCGGCTCGCCGAGCAAGCATCCGGAGCGGCGCCTCGCCACGATCGCGGCGGCGGGTGAGCTGAGGATTCCCTTCACCAGCGGGATCCTGGTCGGGATCGGCGAGACCGAGGAGGAGCGGGTCGCCTCGCTCGAGGCACTCGCCGCGCTGCACGACCGCTACGGGCACATCCAGGAGATCATCCTCCAGAACTTCGTGCCCCATCCGCGCTACTACGGACGGGACGTGGCCGACATTGCCGACGCGGCCTCCAGACAGAGATGGTCAGGCGATGGGGTCCCCTCTGTCGTCGCAACAGATGGGGAGGCTCCGCCAGAGGGGACCCCATCGCCTCACCTCGCGCTCG
>DASUUD010000184.1:0-5745 GCA_036374255.1 Solirubrobacterales bacterium
GCGCGAGGGAGTGGACATCCGCAGCTACTCGGTGATCTACAAAATCACCGAGGACCTCCGCAATGCGATGGAGGGCCTGCTCGAGGCCGTCGAGGTCGAGCAGACCCTCGGGGAGGCCGAGGTCAAACAGACCTTCAAAGCCTCCAGAGTCGGCCGGATCGCCGGCTGCCTGGTCACCCAGGGCAAGGTCACCCGCGGGGGAAGGGTCCGGCTGGTCCGCGAAGGCACCGTCGTCTGGGACGGCAGAATCGGCTCCCTGCGGCGCTTCAAAGACGACGTCCAGGAGGTCGACGAGGGGCAGGAGTGCGGCATCGTGCTCGAGGGCTACGCTGATGTCAAGGAGGGCGACGTGCTCGAGATCTACGAAACCCAGCAGGTCGAGCAGACGCTGGAGTAGGATGCCCCCTCCTCGCATGCGCCGCGTGAACGAGGTGCTGCGCGAGGTGATCGGCGCGGCGATCGCCACCGACCTGAGCGACCCTCGCATCGGCTTCGTGACCGTGACATCGGTTGACACCAGTCCAGACCTCCGCACGGCCAAGGTGTACATCAGCGTGCTCGGTGACGAGGCGGCGCGGGAGGAGACGATGGCCGGGCTGCGTTCCTCGCACGGCGTCATCCAGTCCAGGATCGCCGCCGAGACCCGCTTGAAGCGGACTCCGACCCTCTCCTTCCATTACGACGACACGATCGAGCAGGGCATGCGGATATCCCGCCTGCTGGATCAGGGTGACGATGGCTGAGGCGACCCACGTCGGCGAGGCGGCCATCGAGCAGGTGGCCGACGCGATGCGCTCCCGGGACCGCTTCCTGCTGACCTGTCACGAGGGTCCCGACGGCGATGCGCTGGGGTCGCTGCTCGGCATGCACCGCCTGCTCACCCAGCTCGGCAAGGACTCGGTGATGTTCCTGGCGGCGAAGGAGTTCCCCCTGCCGATCGAGTACCGCTTCCTGCCCCTGGAGGAGGTGTTCCACGAGCCGCCCGCAGACATGGCAGACCGCACGGTGATCTTCCTCGACTGCGGCAACATCGACCGGATGCCGGTCGACTTCCTCAGCGATGGCGGCAGTTCGATCATCAACATCGACCACCACCACGACAACACGATGTTCGGCGACCTCAACCTGGTCGACGTCGAGGCCTCCTGCACCGCTGAGATCGTCTACGAGCTGGCGGTGCTCCTGGGTGCCCAGATCACGCCGGACATCGCCTCCGCCCTCTACGTCGGCATGGTCACGGACACGGGCAAGTTCATGTACGACAACACCAACGCCCGCACCCACCGGATCGCGGCGGAGCTGATCGAAGCGGGGGTCAGTGTGGACGACACCTACCGTCGCCTCTACGAGCACGTCCCCGTCGAGAAGCTGCGGCTCGTCGCCCGCGCGCTCGAGGGACTCCGGCGGGTCTGCGAGGGCCGGCTGGTCCTCGGCTACATCACCGGCGCCGACTATGAGGCGACGGGCGCCGGCGAGGAGATGACGGAGGGGATCATCGATCACCTGCGCTCGGTGGAGGGCGCCGAGGTGGCGGCCCTCGTCCGCGACCTCGGCGATCGCGGCAGCGCGGCGCGCAAGGTCAGCCTGCGCTCCAGCGGGGGCGAGGTGGACGTCTCCTCGATCGCCCGCAAGCACGGAGGAGGCGGTCACAAACGGGCTGCCGGGTTCTCCACCGACCTCGAGCTGGACGATCTGGTCTCGATCCTCTGCGACGAGGTCGACGCCCAGCTCGGCGCCTGAGGTGGCCGGACCCGGGGGCGGCCTTGTGCTGCTCTGCGACAAGCCGGCCGGGATAACCTCGCACGACATGGTCGTCGAGGTGCGACGAGCGCGCGGCTGCAGGGCGGGTCACGCCGGGACGCTCGACCCGTTCGCGACAGGGCTGTTGCTGGTCCTCGTGGACGGGGCGACCAAGCTGCAGCGCTTCCTCACCGGCCTGCCGAAGACCTACCTGGCGACCGCCCGCCTCGGCTGGCGATCGAGCACGGGGGACCCCGAAGGGGAGCTGACCGAGACGGGGCGAATCCCCGCCTCGCTCGAGCTGCCGACCGGGGAGGTGCGCCAGCGGGTGCCGATGACCTCCGCGGTGCGGGTCGGCGGTGAGCGGCTGTACCGGAAGGCGCACAGGGGTGAGGAGGTGGAGACGCCGGAGCGCGATGTGCAGGTCCAACGCGCCGAGCTGCTGGACCACGAGGGGGAATCGGCGCGGTACGAGATCGAATGCTCGGCGGGAACCTACGTCCGCACCCTGATCGAGACGCTGGAAGACGCCTACTGCGCGGAGCTGCGGCGCACCGCGATCGGGCCCTTCCGGGTCGAGGACGCCGGTGAGGAGCTGCCGCTGGAGCGCGTCGCCGAGCTGGTCCCCGCCGTGAGGGAGGTGATGCGCTGATGGCGAACATCGAGGTGACCCCCCTGCCCGAAGTGGACTCTCGTCCCCGTCACGTCGCGATCGGCACCTTCGACGGGGTCCACCTGGGGCACCAGGCGGTGATCGACAGCGCCGACACGGTGCTCACCTTCGACCCGCACCCGCTGGAGATCCTCCACCCGGCGGCGCTGCCGAAGCTGATCATGCCCTTCGGCGTGAAGCGGGACGTGATCGAGGGGCTCGGAGTGAGCGAGCTGGTGGTCATTCCCTTCGACGCCGACTTCGCGGCCCTGAGCGCCGAGGCCTTCGTCGAGGGGGTGCTGATCGAGAAACTCGGCGCCGAACGGGTCTCGGTCGGGGAGAACTTCCGCTTCGGCGCAAAGGCCAAAGGCGATCCGGTGATGCTCTCGGCGCACGCCGAGTTCGAGACGCGGGTCGTGCCCCTGGTCGAGGTGGACGGGGAGACGGTCTCCTCGACGAGGATCCGGGCCCTGATCGCGGCCGGCGACATGAAGGGCGCGCGGCGCTGCCTCGGCGCGCCATTCATGGTCGAGGGCGAGGTCGTCGAGGGCGACCGGCGGGGCCGCGAGCTCGGCTACCCGACCGCCAACATCGTTCCCGACGACCGTCTCGCGATACCGGGGCACGGGGTCTACGCCGCCTTCGCGAACGGAGTCCCGGCGGCGGTCAACGTCGGCGTGCGGCCGACCTTCGACACGGGACGCGGCGTGCTGATCGAGACCTACCTGATCGACCAGGAGATCGACCTCTACGGGAAAATGCTGCGAGTCGCCTTCGTCAAACGCCTCCGCGGCGAGAGGCGCTTCGCAGGGGTCGAGGAGCTGATCGCCCAGATGCAGATCGACGTCGAGGACGCGAAGCGGGTCTGTGCTAGCTTCACCGACCGGCAATGAGCTTGACCAAAGAGAAGAAGAGCGAGTTGATCGGCAAGTACGGCCGCTCCGAGGGCGACACCGGGTCGGCCGAGGTCCAGATCGCGCTGATGACCGAGCGGATCAACGAGTTGACCGAGCACCTGCGCACCCACGCCAAGGATCACCACTCACGCCGCGGCCTGCTGATGCTGGTCGGCAAGCGCCGCCGCATGCTCCGCTACCTCGAGCGCCACGACCTGGAGCGCTACCGCGCCCTGGTCGCAGAGCTCGGCCTGCGCCACTAGATGGTCTAGGGCGTCCCGGCGGCCCTGCTGTACTCTCCTCTCTGAAGAGAACGAGAGTTCTGAATGCAAATTGGCCGCAAACCGTGCGGCCGGAGGTAGAAAAATTAAATGAGCATGTTTGACGTTAGCCGCGTTTCGGTGGATGTCGGCGATGGCCAGATCTCCTTCGAGACGGGCAAGTTGGCCCGACAGGCGAGTGGTGCCGTGGTCGTGCAGTCGGGCGACACGATGGTGCTCTGCACCGCGACCATGGGCAACCTGCGCGACGTGGACTTCCTTCCGCTCACCGTCGATGTCGAGGAGCGGATGTACGCGGCGGGGAAGATCCCCGGCTCGTTCTTCCGTCGCGAGGGGCGCTCGGGCGAGAAGGCGACCCTGACCGCGCGGATGATCGACCGCCCGATCCGCCCGCTCTTCCCCAAGGGCTGGCACTTCGAGACGCAGATCGTCGCCACCCCGCTTTCGGTGGACCACGTTCACCCCTACGACATCCTCGCGATGAACGGCGCCTCCGCGGCGCTGGCGATCTCCCCGATCCCCGTCGCCGCCCACGTCGGCGCCGTGCGGATCGGCAAGCTCGAGGGAGACTTCGTCGTC
The DNA here is from genome assembly GCA_036374255.1 of Solirubrobacterales bacterium. Classification (GTDB taxonomy): domain Bacteria; phylum Actinomycetota; class Thermoleophilia; order Solirubrobacterales; family 70-9; genus VRUE01. Next base: position 4,149 of record DASUUD010000184.1, read on the forward strand.
AACCCGCCGGAGGAGACGCTCGAGGAACTGGAGATGGACCTGATCGTCGCCGGGACCGACGAGGCGATCCTGATGGTCGAGGCGGGCGCAGCAGGTGTCACCGAGGCCGAGATCCTCGATGCGCTCGACATCGCCCACAGCGAGATCAAGAAGCTCTGCGCCTCGATGCAGGAGCTGGCCGACAAGGCCGGCAAGGAGAAGCTCGAGGTGGAGGCTCCCGAGGTCGATGAGAGCCTGATCGAGGAGATCCGCTCCTCGCACGGCGTCCAGATCGACGAGGCGACCTCGATCCAGGGCAAGCTGGAGCGCCAGGACGCCTGTGACGCCGTCAAGGAGGCAGTGCTGGAGAAGTACGCCCCGGCAACCGAGGACGGCGAGGTCGACGCGGAGCGCCGCTCCGAGGTCGCGGCAGCCTACTCGAAGCTGGAGAAGGAGATCATCCGGCGGCGGATCGCGATCGACAAGAAGCGCCCCGACGGCCGGGCCCAGGACGAGATCCGGCCGATCGAGTGCGAGGTCGACATCTCGCCCCGCGTGCACGGCTCGGCGCTGTTCACCCGCGGCGAGACGCAGATCCTCTCCAACGTCGCGCTCGGCACGACGCGCATGGACATGCGCCTCGACACGCTCGGCCTGGCGACGACGAAGCGGTTCTGGCATCACTACAACTTCCCGCCCTTCTCGGTCGGGGAGGCCGGCTTCATGCGTGGCCCGAAGCGCCGCGACATCGGCCATGGCGCGCTCGCCGAGCGGGCGCTGGTGCCGACCATCCCCGCCGAAGAGGACTTCCCGTACGTGCTCCGGATCGTCTCCGAGACGCTTGAGTCGAACGGTTCCTCCTCGATGGGCTCGGTCTGCGCCTCCTCGATGGCCCTGCAGGCGGCCGGGGTTCCGGTCTCGGCGCCGGTCGCCGGCGTTGCGATGGGCCTGATCAAGGAGGGCGACGACTACGTCGTGCTCACCGACATCGCCGGCGTCGAGGATCACCTCGGCGACATGGACTTCAAGGTCGCCGGCACCAGGGACGGGATCACCGCCCTGCAGATGGACATCAAGATCACCGGCGTCACCTTCGACATCCTGCGCGACGCGCTCTCCCAGGCGAACCAGGGGCGGCTGTTCATCCTCGGCAAGATGGCCGAGGCGATCGACGGGCCGCGCGAGATGCTCTCGCAGCACGCGCCGCGGATCGAGGCGATCAAGATCGACCCGGAGAAGATCGGCGCCGTGATCGGCAAGGGCGGGGAAACGATCCGGGCCCTCTGCGAGGAGTTCGAAGCGGAGATCGACGTCGAAGACGACGGCACGGTGCGGATCTACGCGCCCACGGGCGACCTGGTCGAAGACGCCGTGAAGCGGATCGAGTCGATGACCAAGGAGGCCGAGGTCGGGGACCGCTACGACGGGGCGAAGGTCGTGAAGACGACGACCTTCGGCGCCTTCGTCGAGCTGGTCAAGGGTACCGACGGCCTGCTGCACATCTCCAACGTGAAACCGGGGGAGAGGGTGGATTCGGTCGACGACGTGCTCAGCGCCGGCGACGAGATCGACGTCACCGTGGTCGAGGTCGATCGCGAGCGGGGGCGGATCGGCCTGC
>DASUUD010000185.1:0-4060 GCA_036374255.1 Solirubrobacterales bacterium
CGGCGACAGGGAAATCGCGCTCGGCGAGGACGCCGAGGATGGTCGAGCCAACCGCCCCGGTCGCGCCCAGCACTCCGACTCTGTACCCGTCGCCCGCCATCTCTCTGAGTATGACGCGCGGTCTCAGCCGCTGACCGTGGGGCGGTGGTCCGCCCCGGTCGGATCCTCGGTCTTGACACCCTCGGCGCCCAGCTCGAATGCTTCGTGCAGGGCCCCGACCGCATCGGGGACGCGGTCGGCGGCGATCACGCACGAGATCTTGATCGGCGACGTCGAGATCATCTCGATGTTGATCCCCCGCTCTCCCAGCACGCTGAAGACCTTGGCGGCGACGCCCGGGTGGGAGCGCATGCCGGCGCCGACGATCGAGACCTTGCCGATCTGCTCGTCGGTGCGGACCCCCTGGCTCACACCGTCGAGGGCGGCGATCGCCTCGGTGGCCGCGGCAAGGTCGGAGCGATCGACCGTGAAGGAGAGGTCGGCCAGCGCGTCGTCCCCGATCGGCTCGTTCTGGATGATCACGTCGACATTCACCCCCGCGTCGGCCAGCGCGGTGAAGATCTTGCCGGCGACGCCTGGCTCGTCGCGGACGCCGGTCAGCGTCACCCGGGCCTCGGCCTCGGAATGGGTCACCGCTGTGACGAATGGCTGCTCCATGGTCTCCTTCTCAGCCTCCTCTTCGGCAACGACGAGGGTACCGGGGCCGTCCTCGAAGCTGCTCCGGCAGTGGATGCGCACCCCGTGGTTGCGCGCGTACTCGACTGAGCGCAGCTGCAGGACCCGCGCCCCGGAGGCGGACATCTCGAGCGTCTCCTCGTAGGAGACGACCGGCAGCTTGCGCGCGGCCGGCACGATCCGCGGGTCGGCGCTGAAGACCCCCGCGACGTCGGTGTAGATCTCGCAGACGCTCGCCCCGAGAGCGGCGGCGAGCGCGACCGCTGTCGTGTCCGAGCCGCCCCGCCCCAGAGTCGTCACGTCGTGGCTGTCGGTCGACACCCCCTGGAAGCCCGCGACGAGGACGATACGGTCCTCCTCCAGCTTCTCCCGGATCCGGTCGGCGCGGACGTCGATGATCTTCGCCCTGGTGTGGGAGGAGTCGGTGACGATCCCCGCCTGCGACCCGGTCAGCGAGATCGCCTGATGGCCGAGGTCGTGGATTGCCATCGCGCAGAGGGCGCAGGAGATCCTCTCCCCGGTCGAGAGCAGCATGTCCATCTCGCGGGAGTCGGGACGGTCTGAGATCTCGAAAGCCTGGGCGACCAGCTCGTCCGTGGTCTTGCCCCGCGCCGAGAGCACGGCGACCACCCTGCTTCCCGCCTCGCGGGCGGCGACGATCCGCCGCGCCGCGCGCTTGATCTCCTCAGCGCCGGCCACGGACGTGCCGCCGAACTTCATCACGACTATGTCGGTCCTCTCGGCGCGCATGGTGGCCTGCCGAGGATAGTCGCGCCGGCGGAGCGGGTCCCCCCGGAGCGGGCTCGAAGGGCTGTGAGTCAAATCACACACCCAGATATATCTGGGCGATAGGTTTAATTCATGGAATTGAGTCCCACCGCCTACGTCATCCTCGGCATGGTCAACCGCGAGCCGCGCTCCGGCTACGAGATCAAGGCGGCGGTCGACAACTCGACCCGCTTCTTCTGGGCGGCGAGCTACGGGCAGATCTACCCGGAGCTGAAGCGGCTCTCCGAAGCCGGGCTGCTCGAGGGGGTGGATGCCCCCCGCGGCGAGCGTCGGCGAACTGTTTACGCGATCACCAAGGCGGGCAGGGCCGAGCTCAGGGATTGGCTGCGGCAGCCGCCGGAGACCGATGAGATGCGCGAAGAAGGCCTGCTGAAACTGTTCTTCGCGCAGGCGCTCGCACCCGAGGAGGCGGTGGAGATCCTGCGGGCGATGCGCGAGCACCGGCTCGCCCTGACCGAGCGGCTGCGCGCCCTGGAGCCCGCCAAACAGGAACTGGAGGACCCGTTCCCGCTGATGGTGCTGCGGGCCGGGATCGAGTTCAACGAGTGGTTCGCCGAGTGGTGCGAGCGGATGGAAGCGCAGGTTCTCGAGCCGGCGGAGCAGGAGAGGAGCGGCTGATGTTCGATGCACTCGCCCGTTTCGCAGACCGGCGCGCTCGCCGGATCAGCCTCGCTGCGATCGTCCTCTTCCTGCTCGCCGGGGCACTCGGGGGCTCGGTGGCCGAGCGGCTCGACCCCTACGGGGCGGACGACCCGGCGACCGAGACCGTGAAGGCGAGCGAACAGCTCGAGGGAGCCGGCCTGCGGGTCCCGGGAGCGATCGTCCTCCTCGAGGAGGCGCCGGTCGGCGAGCTGTCGGCCCGCTCTCGGGTCGCGGCGCTCGAACGGGAGCTACTGGGGCGCGAGGATGTCCACTCGGTCAGCAGCTACTACAGCACAGGCTCTCGCGACTTCGTCTCCGAGGACGGCGACTCCACCTACCTGGCGGTCGCCCTGCGGCCGCTCGACGACAAGAAGTGGCAGGCTGCCGGCGCCGAGATCGCCGACCAGCTCGAGGGGCGGCCGGGAGTCACGGTCGGCGGCGCGGCGGTCGCCCAGGAGCAGGTCAACAAGCAGGTCGAGGACGACCTGCGGCGGGCCGAGCTGCTCGCCTTCCCGCTGCTCTTCCTGCTCTCCTTCCTCTTCTTCCGCAGCCTCGTCGCCTCGCTGCTGCCGGTGATGATCGGCCTGCTGGCGATCGTGGGCACGTTCCTGATCCTCCGCCTCGCCAGCGAGCTCGGCTCGATCTCGATCTTCGCGCTCAATCTGACCACCGGCCTGGGGCTTGGCCTCGCGATCGACTACAGCCTCTTCATCGTCTCCCGCTACCGGGAGGAGATCGCCAGGGACGGACCGGGGCCGGCGGCGATGCGGCGCGTGCTCGCCACAGCCGGCCGAACCGTCTTCTTCTCCTCGCTGACCGTGGCGGCGGCGCTGGCCTCGCTGCTCGTCTTCCCGCAGCGGTTCCTCTACTCGATGGGCCTGGGCGGCTCGTTGGTGGCCCTGCTGGCGGCGCTGATCGCGCTGACCGTTCTCCCTGCGGTGCTGACGCTGCTGGGGACGCGGGTGAACGCGCTCGCGCCCCGCGGGCTGCAGCGCCGCGCCGAGGCCGACGCGAGGCCCGACGAGCAGGGTTTCTGGTACCGCCTCTCGCGCTTCGTGATGCGCCGCCCGGCGCCGATCGCCACTCTCAGCGCCCTCTTCCTGATCGTGTTGGGGCTGCCCTTCCTGGGGATCAAGTTCAACACGGTCGATCCGACCGTGTTGCCCAAAGAGGCGAGCGCACGACAGGCATACGACAGGGTGAGCGCGGAGTTCCCGCCCTATCGGGAGACGCCGATCTGGGTCTCGGTCCGGGGCGCCGGTCCCGAGGCGAGCGCCTCCCTCGCGGCGCGGATTCGGCGCACCCCCGGGGTCGCCGCCGTTGCCCCCCCGCGGCCGTTGCGGGGAGGGGTGACGGCGATCCAGGCGATCTCCGCCAGCCCCTTCAACTCGGACGGCAGCGAGGTGACCGTGGAGCGAATCCGCGACCTGCCGGAGCCGCCCGGGGCCACCGTGATGGTCGGAGGGGCCACCGCCGACTTCATCGACTTCCAGAGCAGCCTCGCCCGGCACCTGCCGATCGCATTCGCGATCATCGTCGTCACCACCCTGGTCATCCTCTTCCTGATGACCGGATCGGTGGTGCTGCCGGTCAAGTCGCTGATCATGAACGTGCTCAACCTCAGCGCCGTCTTCGGGCTGCTGGTGCTGATCTTCCAGGACGGCCGGCTGGAGGGCTTCCTCGACTACTCGAGCCCGGGGGCGATCGAGCAGACGATGCCGATCCTGCTCTTCGCGCTCGCCTTCGGCCTCTCCACCGACTACGGCGTGTTCCTGCTCACGCGGATCAAGGAGGCCTACGACGGCGGGCTCTCCAACACGGAGGCGGTCGCGGTCGGCCTGGAGCGCACCGGCCGGATCGTGACGTTCGCGGCGCTGCTGTTCTGCGCGGCGATCGGCGCCGTCGCGACCTCGGAGGTCGTGTTCGTCAAGGAGCTCGGCGTCGGCACCGCGCT
>DASUUD010000186.1:0-12169 GCA_036374255.1 Solirubrobacterales bacterium
ACTTCCGACGGCTCACCAATTCCACGTGTGAACTGGATCAGATTGGAATTGGCGTGGCGAGGCGTGATGCACACAAAGGGCCTGTCTGTGTGCCCTCGCAGCCGCTTGGCGAGCAGAACCAGTACTCAGGCGATTGCGGCATGCCGAGGTTCTCTTGTCGGGCGCGGGAGCATCTCAGCCCAGCTGTTCGTGCCAAATCAGCGGCCCTTTGGCGTCAAGGCCAACTTACTGACCTTCAACGGAAGGACTAAAGCAGGCAGACCGGCAATCTGGGCGCATGCATATTCCACCGATCCCCCCACTGCATTCGTCATCCCGTTCACTATCCGGAATGAACCGCACCGTACAGTGCTCGTCACCACGATAAGGCGCTCAGTGGGGCCCCATCCGCATGTTGGCTTCTTCCAGGTTCAAGTTTCGCGGAGGTTCGACTATCGGGGGAAGAAGCGCAGCTATCTCAGCGCCTCGTGCCCGGTCCCTAAGGGTTTCAGCGCCGGCTTCCTCTCCTTTGCCCGAGCCACATACTCCTTCGCTGGCGGCGATCAGATCATCACGGAGTCGGTGCGTAGCTGCAGAGTGCGGCAATAGGTGGAGCTGACGGGGTTCCGCCGAGAATCACGCAGCCGCTGCTCCCGCTGAGATCCCGATCTACGGTACGCCGGTAAGCTTAAATTCTTTTCGGTCTTAGGGCTGTTCAGATCCCCATTAGAAAGCCGAATACCCCGGAATAGCGAGAGAGCCTGCCGGTGAGCGCCCTGGATCTGAGCTTGACAATTTGGTCCGTGTATGTTCTTATTTCATATGTCTTCTTCTGAGGCTGAGCGGCGGGTTCTCGCAGCCTCAGCCGGCGGACTGAAATGCAGATCCCTGACGACATGGGGGCGGCGGTCGGTGAAAGCGAGTCGGGCAGATGGCGGCGGGGGGAGCCATCGGGGAGCGCCCGTGCCGGCCGCCGCTTCCGCCTCGACGGAGGAGTTCTCGGCGTGCTTCGAGCTGCTGCGGAAAGAGGTCCGCAAGGCCTGCGCGCGGCACACGCAGTGGGAGACGCGGGTGAGCGCCGGAATACAGGCGGCGCTCGAGTTCGCGGCGGCTAACCCCCACAGGGCACGGGCGCTGACCGTCGACGTCCGTGGCGACAGACAGGACGAGGTGATCGAGCACTTCACCGAGATGCTCGGGGACGTCACGCCCACCGACCGCTTCCCGATCTCGACCGACAGGGCGATCGTCGGCTCGATCGCCACGATGGTCAGGAGCCACCTGCTGGCCGACTCGGCGGACCGGCTTCCCCAGTTGGTGCCGGACTTGGTCTACCTGGCTCTGATGCCCTACCTGGGCCTCGTCGGGGCCCGGCGTGGGGCGGAGAAAGCGGCTCATCTCGGCCTTGTCGGTAGGTAGCGGTACGGTAATTCCTGCGTCTTAACATTAGAATCAAGGCATTTCCTTGACTTTGCGGTCCGTTCATGTTCTCATTTACGCATGAGCTACGAAGGGACGATCGTCGTCGATGGCGTCGACTACGGCCATCGCCTCCCCCGCGGTCGGCATGGGATCCCCCATGAGACGGTGATCGCCAACCAGCGGGAGCGGCTGCTCGACGCCGCCACAGCGGTCTTCGGTGAGCAGGGATACGCGTCGCTCTCGGTCGCCAACGTGATCGAACGGGCCGGCGTCTCGCGAGGGACCTTCTACAAGCTCTTCGAAAACAAGAGCGACTGCCTGCTCGCCGCCCAGCAGCGGGCCTTCGGCCGCCTTCACGAGGCGATCGAGGCGGCCTGCTCCCCGGCGGAGGAGTGGCCGCTGGGGGTGAGTGCCGCGGTGAACGCGGTCCTCGACTTCGCCGCCGCGTCGCCCGACGAGACGCGCCTCATCCTCGCGTCGAGCCACCCGGCGGCGGAGCCGGAATTGGCCCGCGACGGGATCTCGCTCAACCGCTGGCTGATCGACCTGCTGCGCGACAGCTCGAAGCGCCACCCCGACGCCCGCTCTCCCAACGACCTCACCGAGCAGGCCTCGGTGGGGGCGGCCGTCTCCATCGTCGGCACGATCCTCTCGGACCAGCGGATCGGCCGCATGCCCGATCTGACGGCGACCCTCGTCCAGATCATCCTCGCCCCGTACCTGGGCGGCGATGAGGCGCTGCGGATCGCGCGGGCGGCCGGGTAGCATGCCGGACCGGGCGACAGCCCAGGGCAGCCGGGCCAGGCGCCCGTCGGGCAGGCCGATGCTGGCCCTCGCCGCGCTCATCCTGCTTTCGCTCTCCGTTGCGCCTGCCACGGCGTCCGCCCCCGCCGCCGGCGAGTGGGCCGAACTCGACAGCGGGCGGCTCGGCGACTACCTGTGGTCGGTGAAGGCGAAGCACGCGGGGACCGGGGCGAGGACCGGCTCGCGGGCGGCCAAGTCGTCCTGCCTCGTTGTGCGCACCAAATGGAATCTCGGCCCCTACGACTTCCGGATCACGCGGTACCGGCGATGCGGGGACGGCTCGAGCCGCCTGGCCCCCACCCAACGACCGCTGATCGTAAGCGGCGAGCTGCCCCGCACCCCAACCCGCCCGAAGCTGACCACCGTCGGGATGATCTTCTCCGCCGCGATCCGCCGGGTCCGGGTCACCCTCGCAGACGGCAGCCGGAGGACGATCCGACTCGACAGACTGAGCTCGTTCGAGGCCCGCAGCACAGGCCTCGAACGCGTCAGCTACGCCGCCTTCTCCGTGCGTGGCCCCTGGTGCGCGGAGCGGCTGGTCAGCCAGAGCGCCGCCGGAAGGACTCTCTGGGACAGCGGCGCCCACGACCTGGCCTGCGGTGCCGACGGATCAGCGGACTGAGGGCGGCATCTCGGGGCCGCTACGCGCACCCAGGTACAAGTCAGTCTCACTTTATTGCGCTTGTTCAAGCGGTTTTAAGAGTACCCCCTTGACTTTTAGGTCCATCCGTGTTCTTATTAGCTGCGTGAGCTACGGGAGTCTCAACGGCAACGGGAATCGGTCCCACGAGCCCCATCTCGCCGCCAGCGCGATCTCGGTTCGTCAGTGGCTGACCGAGGTCGTGCAGGAAACCTCCCAGCGCCGCCACGTAGTGCATTCCCCGGGTGACCGGGCCGAGCAGGCCGCCGTCGGGGCGGCCGTCTCGATCGTCGGCGCTTGCCTCACCGACGAGGAGATCGGCCCCCTGCCCGATCTGACCGCAACCCTGGTCCCGATCATCCTCACGCCGTATCTGGGGCGGCAATGGGGAAACCGCGTGCGATGGGCGGCCTAGGCCATGCTCAGCTACGCGAAAAATCCCGGCTTCGGGAGCAGGTTCAGATTCGCCTGGGGGGTGCTGGCGCTGACGGCCGCCGCCCTGATCGGGCTGACGTTTGCCTCCGGCAAGGCTCCGGCAGCCCACGCGAGCGGATGGATCGCCCTGGACGGCGGTCGTCTCGGCGCCTACCAGTGGTCGGTGAAGGCGAAGAGCTCAACGAGCCCCTGCCTGCTGGTGGGCATCAAGAAGCAGCTCGGCCCCTTCAGCTTCCAGAGAGGTAGATACCGGAACTGCGCCGGGAGCTCGGGCCGTCTGGCCGCGACCGAGCCGCCGCTGATCGTCCGCGGCGCCGCCGGCACCGGGCTGCGGCCGAGGCTGACGGCGGTCGGGTTGATGGTCTCACCCGCCGTCCGGCGCGTCCGGATCCTCCTTTCCGATGGAAGCAGGACGACCCTTCCGCTCGAGAGATTGTCTTCGAAGCAGGCGCGCAGATCGCGCGCGGGGAGCTTCAGGTATGCCGCCTTCTCCGTTCGCGGGCAATGGTGCCCGGAGCGCCTCGTCGCCCAGAGCGCGACCGGCAGGACCCTCTGGGAAGGCGGCGCGGACAGCCAGTCGTGCGCCGCTGAGCACTAGCGTCGAGGGATTCAGCTCGACGCCAGCCGCCCCCGGTCAGTCGGCGAGCAGGGCGTCCATCTGGCCGACCGCTTCCTGCAGCCCCTGCTCAGCACCCATCTTGATCAGCTCCTCCATCTGCTCCCGAGAGTCGAAGGTGGAGCGCATCTCCATCCGTGTGCCGCCGTCGTGCTCGCCGAACTCCACGCGCACCGTGCTGGTGGGCATGTCGGAGATCGGGTTGCCGTCCTCGTCGGCGAACCCGTCGGTGAACTCCAGCGACCGCGGCGGGTCGACCGACGACACCCGCCACCAGCCGCGGTGCCTCTCGCCCTCGGGCCCGGTCATGAAGTAGGTGACGTTGCCGCCGGGGGTCAGGTCGTGCTCCTCCACGGTCGCCGGATGGCTCGGCGGTCCCCACCAGCGCTCCAGCTGTCGCGGGTCCGCCCACAGCTGCCACACGCGCTCGGCCGGGGCGTCGAAGTCGGCGACCAGCGTGAGGGTCAGCCTCTCGAGGTCCTTGTCGATGCTGGTGACGCTCATCTGTCTCGTCCTCTCCTTGGGTTGGTCTCTTCTGGTTGGGGGACCTGCTCGAGCAGCTCGGACATCCGGGCAACCCGTTCGCGCCAGGCAGCCTCGAGCTGGTCGAGTGCTTCGCGTGCCCGGCCTACGGCCTCGCGGTCGGTGCGCACGAGCTGTTCCCGTCCGCGGCGCCTCTTGGTGACCAGGCCGGCCCGCTCCAGCACCGCGACGTGCTTCTGCACGGCGGCAAAGCTCATCGGGTAGCCCTCGGCCAGTCGCGACACCGATGGCTCCTCCGCGACGCAGCGCTGGAGGATGTCGCGGCGAGTGGCGTCGCCCAGTGCGCGGAACACCTCGTCCACAGCCTCGTCGTCCAGCTCAGTTACAACCATATGGTTGTAGGTTAGCTCACTACGCCGCGGAGCGTCTGTGGGCGATGGAGCTAGCCGGACGACTCTCGAACCCCGCCTTTCGGCAGCAGATAGTCGATCTCTTGAGGCTCCGGTCCTAACAATTAGGTATCCGAAGCTCAAGCTCGCTGCTTGGTCGTTCTCGGAGAGGCCTTTCGTTGGAGTACCTAGCCAGCCGTTCTCTCTCGTCTGTATAGCCGGTTCTGCTTTCACGCGGAAGCGACAGCGAAGTCCGGACCTTATGAGGCTAGTGTTTCTTCTTGGGCAGCCTGACCGTGAACGCCCGGACCTTGCTGTTTGCCGTTCCGCCGGTCGGGGTGAAAGTGAAGCGCACCTTGATGTGTAGCTTCCGCCGCTGCCTGAGCGATTTCCGCGCCGAAGGCTTCAGCTTCAGCTTGTTCACCCCCGCCGTCACCCTGTGGGTGAGTCGCCTGATCCCCGGCTTTCGCCTCGTGCCCTGGGCTGCTACCTGGCGCTGGTCGGCCGCGGCCTGGCGGGAGTGCTGCTTGCGGCGGCGCTCGTCGCTCTGATCCTCTTTGTGACCGCCGACCTGGACCGTCCGACCCGGGGCCCGATCGAGGTTCCCGCCACGGCCCTCATGGACCTGTACGAGGAGGTGCGGCAACCCCCGGCGGCCCAGCCGCCGCGATAGACGCGGCGGACGGCCGATCGGGGGACTGGGCTCCCGGTCGGCCGTCGCGTTCGCGGGAGGGTGGCTACTTGCTGCCGACCAGACCCGACTTGCAGCGATTCGCGTGGCGCACCAGCAGGCGGTCGATGAAGACGGCCGAGTCCCACTCGCGGTCGCCCTGGTCGAAGAGCGAGAGGTAGAGCAGCCTCCGGCCAGGCTTGACCGGGGTCGAGGCTCGCAGCTTGCCGGTTGCTGCGTCATAGGTCGTGCCCTTCGCAGCGGCTCGAGACACCTTGGCGACACCGGCGGCATTTACGCTGATGATGTTCTTGCCCTTGCGGGTCGTCGCGAAGTTGTCGGGCGCCGTGATCGTCGGGCTCTGGTTTCCCGAGGCATCCCAGCTCGGTGAGTGCTCCAGTTCAGCGATGAAGGCGTCGTTGTATTCGGAGCCGACGAACTCAGGGAACTCCTCAGAGAGGAACTTGAAGCGAAAGGAGAGGCAGTTGGCGCCCTTGGGCACCTTGACCCGGATCCGCCAGATGGTGACGTCCCTGGCGCCGCGGGTCTTGACGCCGCCGTCCGCGCACCCGGTAAACCCGGAGTTGTTCTTACGGAGCGCGAAGTGGGCGCAGCCGGTGGAGAGGATCGCGAAGGACCCGCCCTTGCGTGGGAACCCGGCGATGCTCCTGGTCGTCGTCGCCACCGGCCGGCCTCCAGGTGGCACGGTGACGAACTTGGCCTGCACAAGCTTGTCGTTGTTGCCCTCGAAGATGGACCGGGCGAGCCTGGTCGCGCCCTTGTCGGAGCGCGAGACCGGCTTGATCGGATGGTTCTTCTTGGCTGCGAACGCGGCTGCGGCGAGTGCAGCGACCAGTACGCCGATCGCCACGAGCACCAACGGCAAAGCTCCTAGAGATGCCCTGGACGCTCGCTGAGCGTGAGGAATTGCGTGTCTCATCGTTTTCCCTTTCACGTCCCAAGCCGCGCAAACGGGTGTGTGCACTCGGTGAAGTTGAGGGCCGACTCGCGGCTGCGTTCTGATACCGCCGACCGCTTCGCGAGGTCTTGCCGATCCTTTCGCATTTCCTCAGGTGAGTCAAGTCGCGAGTTGTGGTGTAACGGGACTCGCCGGCACTTCTCATCGCTCCAGGGCCGCCACCTCCTTTCCGCTCGCCTCGGCCTGGTCCTCGAGGACCAGGCCGATCGACTCCTTGGAGAGGTAGCCGCGGGTCAGTAGCCACTCGTCGTTCTGCTCGATCAAAAGCGCCCCGACCAGCCGGATCACCGAGCCGTCGTTGGGGAATATCCCGACGACGTCAGAGCGACGGGCGATCTCCTTGTTGACGCGCTCGATGTTGTTGGTGGAGCGCAGCTCGACCAGTGCGCCGGTTGGAAGCGGTAGAAGGCCAGCAGGTCTTCCTCGGCCTCCTCGAGCAGCGCCGCCACCTTCGGCACCGTCCCGGCGAGCCGCTCGATCACCGAGGCCGATCGCTCGCGGGCGTCCTTCAGATCCTCGGCGTTGAAGACCTCGCGCAGCGCGGCGGCGACCAAGCTGTGACCCTGTGATTGGTGCGGGTACCTTCGGTAACGGCCTGAACCCGCCCACCGGCTTCACCCAGCGCGCCGGGCCGCTCGGCCGCGGCAGGCTGCCGCAAATCGGTAGTCGAATCGTTGCCCGGGGCCGTCCCACGGCCAGCTGAGCGCACGGAGCGGTCTACGGCTGGTGGCTATTCCCCACCCACGCGTTTCCGACGGCGATGGCCTATCCGTCACGGTGAATCGGTGGATTCGGGCTAAGCGATACACCGAATCACGAGGCGGCACAGCAGATATACGCGGCAGAGCTACAGCGGCGCGGACTCGAGCCGACCGGCTAAGCCAGCAGCTGAATAGGGTTGACCCGTGGAGGTCACGGCACCGCGAGGATCCGGGTGATTTCGGGTTTTCGCTCCCGCTTTGCGCGAGAAGCAGAACTCACGGTTGGCCGCTTGCCCTCCCTCACCGAAGCAACCAAGCAGGGGATGGAGTTAGCCGGACGACTTTCGAACCCTGAGTTCGTTGAATCTCTTCGCAGGCTGAGCGACATCCTCGACCGCTGACGCCCCGGGCTTTCGCGCGTTGCGAGGCGTAGCTGGTCGGGACTGTGGCGGCGCCGCCCCCTTCACGCGAAAGCAGTAGCTACGTCGACGAGAGCGACATTCCGATTGGGATCGCCTGCGGGATACTGGACGGGCGAAGGCTTGGAGGCGACGTCGTCAGCCGCGGAAGCACCGCTCTGCGCGACGTATGCACTAGGCTCGATTGGGCGGCTACACGAGGAAGGGTGACTCGATGGCGACGACAGCACCTGGCGGCGGCGCGGATAGGTCGGTCGCGGACGAGCTCCGCAGGCTCGGTGTGAAAGGTGTCCTCGTGCAGATGGCCGAGCGCGGCCAGCTCCTCGCCGTGAAGTGCGAGATGCCGCAGTGCTACCACCACAAGGGGCGCGCCGCGTTCGATGAGGTCACGACGCCACGCAAGAAGTGGGCGCCCTCGCCCGACCACTACCCGATCCTTAAGTCGGACGGCGGGCATCTCCGCTCCGAGAACGTTCGACTTGCCCACATCTATTGCAACAAGCGGGACTATGAATGGCGGAAGCAGATCCGGACGCTGCTCGCGAAAGGCAAGTCCCTCGCCGAGATCGCCGAGACCCTGAACAGAAAGCGTGTCCCGCCGGCCCACGGTACGAACCGATGGACGGCCGCGATGGTGCGCAAGGCCTACGTGTCCTAGGCCGGCCGTAGAAACACTGCTGCTTCGCGCGAGAAGCAAGACTCACGGTTTGGCCACTTGCTCCTCTCCAACGGAGCAAGCAACCATGCGATGGAGCTAGCCGGACTCGAACCGGCGACCTCCTGGGTGCGATCCAGGCGCTCTTCCAACTGAGCTATAGCCCCGCGGCGAGGTTGCATGGGTGGGCCAGCGGCCTCGCAGGGGCAAGGATACCCGCCTGTGTCTTGGGTCTCTGAGGCGTGCAGCGGTGGGCAACTTCGGCCGCGGGCGGGTGACTCTGCTCGGACGGCGCAAAGCGGGCAGCTGGTTTCGCATCCCGGTCCTCGATCCGAAGGCCGCGCCGGTCATGCCGCCACGGCGGTTTCGCCGAACGCGTTGCGGCCGCTTGGGCGGCCGGCGAAGAAGGCCCGCCCCGCCTCGTACCCGGATCGGTAGAGGAACTCGCGCTGCTCGGACGAGAGCCCGAAGTCGAGCGTGTCCACGTCGCCGGTCGGGATCGAGACCACCCTGTCGCCGAAGCTGAGCAGGTCCCGCGTGTCGAAGGCGGTCATCGCCGTCTCCAGGATCCCCCAGGCCATCTCCACCGGCCAGTCGAGGCCTCCGATCTCGCGTTGCGACGGCCGCTCGCGACCCAGACCCGAGTAAAGGCGAAAGCCCCAGGTCGGGCGGCGCGGGTGCGGCCGGTCGAAGAGGAACACCGGGAAGGCGCTGGCGACGCCGCCGTCGACCAGCACCCCATCGTGGCCGGTGGCGCGGTCGCGCAGGGCGAGCGGCGGGAAGAAGTAGGGGTAGCCGGCGCTGATCCGCACCGCCTCGGCGATCGAGAACTCCTCCGGGCGCAGCTGCCTACCGCGCTCGTCCTCGTAGAGGACGACGTCGTCGGGGAAGACGACCAGGCGGGAGTGGGCGAGGTCGCAGCCGACGATCTGGAGGCGGCCATGCAGCTCGCCGAAGACGGTGGCCGGCGCCGGCGCGTCGCGCAGCAGCCCGTCGATCCAATCGCGCAGCCCTTCTGCACGGGCCAGGCCGCGACGCCTGATCAGGTTGAGGACTCGCCCGAACGGGCCTCCCGTGTCGGCGATGCGTGTGAAATCGGTGGCTTCCAGAGCCGCCCGGATGCCCCCTGCGTCATAGCCGACCGCCAGCGCCATCGCAGCGATCGCGCCGGCGGAGGTTCCGGCCAGGCGCTCCCATTCGGCGTAACCGGCCTCCTCGGCCGCCCTGATCGCCCCCGCGAGGGCAATCCCCTTCACCCCGCCCCCGGAGAAGACGCCGTCGGCTTCCATGACCTGCCTTATAGCGAGGATTAGCGAACCCGGCTGCTCCTGGACTGCGACCTGCCGTTCGGCAGCGGCTCGGCGACCATCGCCGAGACGGTCGCCCGTGCGGTCAGCTTGCCGCCGCCTTTTAGTTTCGCGCGGATTGTCAGCCCCTTGGCCAGCCGCCTGGCCGATTTGCGGTTCGGTTTCAGCTGCCTGGCCGCGTGGCCGACGAGCTTCTTGCCGCGGCGGACCTCGATCCCGACAACCAGGGCGTCGAGCTTGCCGAGCTTCCCCGTAAGCCTGGCGCGGACCCTGGTCAGCGCCCGCCCGCCGCGCCTGCGAGCGCTCACCCGAAGGCGTTTGATCCTGACGGGGGGCCGGACGCGGTTGCGCAGCAGCCGCTTCCTGCCGTTGACCCGGGCCGCGAGCCTCCTGCCCAGCCGCTTCCACTTGGGAGCGAGCGTGACCCTGGCTTTCCCTCCGAGTCGCAGGGTCGTCGACAGCCGCCCCGGGTTGTCGCGGCGCCCGAAGCTCGCCAGCTGGATTTTCACCCTGCCCGGCCGGCCGGTGTGGATGAGGCTGATCCGGTCCCTCTTGCCCACCAGCTTCAGCTGCGTGGTGCCGCCGCGAGCGCCGCTGACCCGGACCAGCCGCCCCGCTTTGTCGGAGATCAGCGTCAGGTCCACGTTCGCGGAGCTCTTGGCGGCTTTGAAGCCGATGCCGTGGGTGCTTCCTTTGGGCAGGATCACCCGGTTGCCGCCGCCTTTCGCGCTTGAGCTGGCCGAGGAGCCGCTCACCCTGACCTCCGCTGCTGCGCCCTCGCCGAACACACCGACCCGGGCCTTGCCTCCTTTGCCCGGGTCCAGCGCCAGCCGGTGCGCGCGGTCGGAGTCGGCGGTCACGAGCCCACCCTCCCCGTCCAGATAGCCGAGTTCGATCACACCGGCTTTGGCCGCTTTGGTCGGGTCTGACGGCGCGGAGACGGTCGCGCCGAGCCCCGGCGTCGCCAGCGCACGCAGGCCGTCGAGATGGGCGAGCGAGCTGGGGAAGACGGGCAGCTCGTTCTCGACCGCGATCCAGGAGAGGTCACCGGTCGGCCCTTCCCGCGGACCGAAGGTCGGTTCGCCGGCCGCGTCGGTGCCGATCTGCATCTCGAGCCCGCGGGCTATCCAGGAGCCACCCGGCGTCACCTCGATCCGGCTCAGCGTCTCCTCGCGGCGCTGGTGGCCGCCGCCGTCGCCCGCCTCGCCGGTCAGATACGGATAGTTGTTGTCATAGACGCGCATGAAGAAGCCGCCGCCCGGACGGTCTTCGATGTCGTAGACGTTGACGGCGTGTCCGCCACTGTCCCAGTTGATGTTGAGCAGCGGACGCCGTCCCACGCGCAGATGGCTTTCGATCGCGCGGCGCATGGCGCCGGGGCCCGAGATCGCGTTGAGGCTCCGCCGCTGCACCCATAGCTCGATGTACTCGGCCGTCGTCTGGGCCGGATGCTGGATCGCCCCGTATTTGATCGGGCTGTAGTTCGCCCGGCCCTCCAACGGGATGTCGCCGCGCCCGGGGATCGTCTCTCGGCCGGTCCTTTCAAGGGACCAGACCGGGGCGCCGGCGGTTCCTGCGGGCCGGTTGCGCACGGTCGCCTGCCCGGTGGCGATCCGCCGGCTGGCGATCGTCAGGCCGACGCAGGTGCCGCCGCGGTTGTAGTAGGAGGCCTCGCCGAGGATCGTCTGCATCAACCCGTGCTGGGGCGTCGGGATCGGCGTTATTACCTCCCAGCAGAAGGGGAAGATCCCGCCCACCTCGCAGGCGTTGAGGTTGGTCTGGCGCGGGCCGAGCAGCTCCTGCCAGTCGCGCAGGGAGCCGGCGCCGACCGGTTTCGGCTCGTCGCTTTCGTTGATCGTCCCGTCTTCGTTGACGTCCTCCCAGACGCCGTCCTCGTTGGGGAAGCTGAACCCGAACCGGTTGCGGTAGGAGCCGACGGTCGTGTCGGGCAGGACGCCGGCGCCTGATGCGACGGCGCCGGAGGGGTTGATCACCTGGATCGGCCCGCTGGTCGCCAGCCGCGGCGTCGAGGCCGTCACCTGGACCCGGGTCGGGTCGTCGGGGGCGGGGCTGCCCGTCAACGCGCCCGGGACCCTCGCCCGGTCGTTCCCGAACTGGACCTGGGCGCCGGGGCAGAGGCCGTTGCCGCGGATCGTCACGCCCGTGCCGCCGACCAGCGCCTGGGGCGCGAACAGGTTCGTCGGGGCGACCGAGGTCAGCTGGGGCGGAGCCCTGAGTATCTCGAAGAGCATGTTCCGATCGACACCGCCGCCGGTGGCGACGATCTGCAGCGGCACGGGGGAGGGGGACTCGGGGTCATCACCGCGGGTGACGTTGAGGGTCGCGGAGCCGACGGTCGTTCCCGGTGCGATCGTCGAGGGGATGATCGAGACGCCGAGGTCGGGAGGGATTTCCCCGGCGGGACTCTGGTGCTCGACGCTCAAGTTGATCGGCTCTTCGAAGAAGCGGTTGCGGACGACGGTGAAGTCGAACGGGGTGGTCGCGCAGCGGTGCGGGCGCACCGGCAATGCCGCGGTCGTCCGGACGGTGAACGGCTGCTCGACCACGAAGTCGATTTCGAGCGTGCGGTTGGGCAGGGACGCGGCGGTCCCGGTGATGACCAGCGTCCCGGAGCCGTCGCTGAGGTTGTCCGGCAGGGTCATCGTCACC
>DASUUD010000187.1:0-27709 GCA_036374255.1 Solirubrobacterales bacterium
ACGTCGACCTCTCCGAGTGTGACTACCCCTGGATGGACGGCATCGCCTCCAAGATCGAGTACAACAACCTGACGATCCCGGTGATCATGAAGGACACCCACTTCCACATGGTGGACGACTGGGGCAGCTTCGAGGCGGAACCGTCCTACGACAACAAGAACATAGTCGCGGTGGGGCTGTACACCTCCGACTGGCTCTCCGACGGATACATCCCCGTCCACATGGACAGTGCCTCCGAGCTGGCCGACTACTTCGACGACCAGCGCGAAAGAATGGAAGAGGCGACGTCGGAGATGTGGCAGATGATGGCCGGCTGGACGCGTGAACAGATGATCGACTCGGGCCTTCTGGTCTATTTCTCGATCCTCAAGGACGTCGCACACTTCGCCGGCGTCTACGACCAGGACGACTGGTTCCAGGTCGACGAGCGCACCCAGCTGTTCCGGCCTTTGATGAACGACGAGTACGGCAACTCGGCGATCGCCGAGTTGGTCGGCCTGGTCTCGCTGACAACCCAGGACCGCGGCCCGCACCGGATGGCCCGCTACTCGCAGGACCGCACCGAGATGTGGACGTCGATCCCGTACTCGGTCCTCTCCGACGACAACTGGACCGCCGGAGTCGGCCCGATCACGGGCGGCAGCTCCTCGCTGCCTGCGAAAAAGGCGAAGTGGACTACGACGTGGGGCAAGCTGACCCAGGACGAGATCAACCAGGCCGCCCGGGATTTCCACTCCAAGGCGTTCGACCTGCGCCACTACGACGACGACGTCTGGGTCAAGTTCAACCCCGAGGACCCGAAGACCGCCGAGCTGGAATCCGCCGCGCGAGGGACCGCCGAGGCAACGGCGGGCTGATGCGCAACCACAACCGCGCCTTTCGCCTGCGCCGGCGTCCGGAGGGCGAGCTCGCGCCGGATGACCTCGAGCTGGTCGCCGAGGAGATCCCCGAGCTCCGGGACGGCCAGGCGCTGGTCCGCAACCTGCTGCTCTCCCTCGATCCCACGAACCGGATCTGGATGAGCGACGTCAGGGGCTACATGCCGGCGGTCGAGCTCGGCGCCGTGATGCGCGGCCTCGGGATCGGCGAGGTCGTGGAGTCGCGGCGGGAGGACATGCCGGTGGGGGCGAAGGTCAACGGCTTCGTGGGCTGGCAGGAGTACCTACTGGCCGAGGACTCGCTGCTCGAGGCGCCGCTGGTGGTGCTGCCGGAGCCGCTACCCGCCCCGCTCTCGGCCTTCCTCGGGGCGCTCGGTCACACTGGGATCACCGCCTACCTGGGGATCGACATCGGAGACCCCAAGGAGGGGGAGACGGTCGTCGTCTCCGCCGCCTGCGGCGCGGTCGGCTCGGTCGCCGGCCAGATCGCCAAAGCCCGCGACGCCCGCGTGGTCGGCATCGCCGGCAGCGAGGAGAAGTGCCGCCACGCGGTCGAGACCCTCGGCTTCGACGCCTGCGTCGACCACTCGGCGCCGGACTGGCGCGAGCGCTTCGACGCCGCCACCCCCGAGGGCGTCGACGTCGACTTCGAGAACGCCGGCGGCGAGATCATGGACCACGTGCTCACCCGGCTCAACGTCGGCGCCCGCATACCCCTCTGCGGGATGGTCTCCGACTACAACGACTACGGTGGCGGCCGCACCCCGTTCGGCCAGCACAACATCGGCCAGCTGATCATGCAGCGGGCGACGATGACCGGCTTCCTCGTCCTCGACCACGCCGATCGCTTCGACGAGGCGATCGGCCACCTCGCCGGCCTGCTCAGCGAGGGCAGGCTGCACTACGACGAGACGATTGTCGAGGGCGGCATCGAGGCCGCCCCCGAGGCCTACGCCCGGCTCTTCAGCGGCGAGAAGATGGGGAAGGTCGTCCTCCGCCTGGCGGAGGGGTAGCCCTCTCGTCCCGTTCGCCCGCCGGAAGCAGCTCGAGCAGCCGCAGCGCAACGCGCAGCTCGAGCTGGCGCTCCGCGGCGGGCCGGCCGAGCAGCTCCTCGGCTCGGCGGACGCGGTAGGTGACGGTGTTGGCGTGGACGCCGAGGCGGCGCGCGGCGCGGACGAAGCTGCAGCCCTCCTCGAGGAAGACCGTCAGCGTGCAGGCCAGCCTCCTCGTGGCGTCGTCCTCGCCCGCCAGGGAGCCCAGCTCGCGGGCGACGAAGCGGTGCGCGGCCTCGAGGTCCCGGGTGATCAGCGAGTCGAGCGCGACGTCGGGGAATGCGAGGCAAGCGGCGCTGCGGTCTCCGGCGCCCTCCCCGCCGCCGAGCTGGGCCACGCCACGGGCGAGCTGCGCCTCGCGGTGGCTGTGGACGAAGCCCTCGACTCCGTGGTGCGGGGCGCCGGCGGCGACCGAGACCGCGGCGCCCGGGCCCAGCGGCACCCGCAGCTCGTCGGGTTGCGGCGGCTCGCGCCGGCCGACCCAGCAGGCCAGGTGGCGGGCCTGGGGCACGCTCAGCAGGCCGCGGCCTCCGAGCGACTCGGCGACTGCGGCGGCGACCCGCTCCATCTCTCCGTAGATCGCCTGGCCTCCACCCGGGTCCCTCTCGGCCTGCTCGTTCCAGACCAGGTAGGCGACGTGGTAGCGGTCGAGCTCGTAGCCGAGCCGCCGGCTCACCTCGCCAACGTCGACGCGGGCGCCGCCCAGCAGCGCCCTCACCTCCGCCGCGCGCATCGCCGCGGCGCCGCGGACCCACTGCTCGCGCTCGCCCATATAGACCTCGGTCATCTGCCGGTCGAGCGTCTCGATCCAGGCGAACAGCCAGGCGTTGAAGAAGCCCATCGCCTCGGTCAGCAGGTCCACGTCGTCCGTGGTCGCCCGCAACCGCTCCAGCGCCATTCCCGAGAAGGCGCCCTGGGCGGTGCGGTAGGCGCGCTGGAGGAGGCTGAAGTCGAGTTCTCGCAGCACGTACTCCTTCGCGTAGGCGACCGCCTCCGGCGGCGCGACAGCGCTGCGCGGGTCCGAGCCCTCCCGCAGCATCGTCATCATCATCCCGAGGTTGGCGCGGACGCTCTGCAGGGTCCAGACCCGCAGGTCGGAGTCGAGCTCGTCGATGTGCTCGTGGATCGAGTCGGTGAGCGAGCCGGCGATCTCGTCGAGTTCGGTGGTCATCCGCGCCACGATCTCGGCGATCTCGCCGCGGCTCGCATGGGTGGGGGCGATCGCAGTGATCGACTGCATCAACCCAAGGTAGGCGTTTTGTGGCGAGAGCACAAAGGCCGCGCCCGAGATCGTTTGGGGAAAACGACGACAGGTCGGAGGACCCGACCTAGCATCGTTGGGATGGGACAGAACGAGCACGACCCCCGCGTGCTGGCGATCGACGCCGGCGGGACCATGACCGACACCTTCATCGTCGACGACTCCGGCAACTTCGTCGTCGGCAAGGCCCAGACCACCCCGGAGGACGAGTCGGTGGGCCTCATGCACTCCTCCGAGGACGCGATGCGCCAGTGGGACTCGACCCCCGAGGAGGCCTTCCCGCGGATTCAGTCGGCCGTCTTCAGCGGCACGGCGATGCTCAACCGCCTGCACAATCGCCAGGGCCGCCGCGTCGGCGCCCTGGTCACAGCCGGCCAGGAGGACTCGCTGCAGATGGAGCGCGGAATCCAGACCTACCTCGGCTATTCCTATGCGGACCGTCTCCATATCGCCACCCATTACCACAACGACCCGCTGATCCCGCGCGATCGCGTCCACGGGGTCCGCGGGCGCATCGACCTCTTCGGCAACGAGGTCCTGCCCCTTCGCGAGGAGGATGCCCGTGAGGCTGTGTCCGCCCTGCTCGACGACGGCGTCGAGGGGATCGTGATCTCGCTGATCTACTCCTACCGCAACCCCGCCCACGAGCAGCGCGTGCGGGAGATCGTCGAGGAGGAGAAGGCGAAGCGCAGCCTCAACGGCAGCTGCCCGGTCTTCGTCTCCTCCGACCTCTATCCCTCGCGCCGCGACTTTCCCCGCCTCAACACGACCGTGATCGAGGCCTACGCCGCCGAGCCCTCGCGCGGCACCCTGCGCGCGGTCCGAGACCGCACCAAGGAGCGCGGCGCCGCCTTCGAGCTGCGGGTGATGGCCTCGCACGGCGGCACGATCTCGATCGACGCCGACCAGCTCGCGACGACGCTGGTCTCGGGGCCGATCGGAGGTGTCGTCGGGGCGCGCTGGCTCGCCGACCGGGTCGGCCTCAACAACGTCCTCTGCACCGACATCGGGGGCACCTCCTTCGACATCGCCCTCCTGACCGGCAAGCGCTACGAGGTGACGACGACGCCGGACATGGCGAAATTCCTGCTCAACATGCCGCTGGTCCAGATCGACTCGGTCGGAGCCGGCTGCGGCTCCTTCGTGCGGATCGACCCCAATGCCCGCCGCCCCGAAGTCGGCCCCGACTCGGCCGGGGCGATGATCGGCGTCGCCTGGCCCGAGGGCGGGGTGGAGACCGTCTCGATCACCGACCTCAACCTGGTGCTCGGTCGCCTCAACCCCGACTACTTCCTCGGTGGCCAGGTCCAGCTCGACGTCGAGCGCGCCCGTCACGAGGTCGAGCGACAGGTCGCCGGCCCGCTCGGGCTGAGCGTCGAGGAGGCGTCCGCCGGGGTGATCGAGCTGTTCGAGACCTCGCTGCGCAACGAGGCTGTGGGCCGCATCCTCGGCAAGGGCTACAGCCCGGCCGACTACACGCTGCTCTGCTACGGGGGCGGCGGGCCGCTGCACGTCGCCGGCTACACCTCCGGCGTCCCCTACCAGCAGGTGCTGGTCCCCGAGTGGGCGGCCGGCTTCTCCGCCTTCGGCTGCGCCTGCGCTGAGTTCGAGTACCGCTTCGATCGCCAGGTCGACCTGCCCCTGCTGCCGACCCAGACCGAGGAGGAACAGGTGCAGATGGGCGGGCTGCTGACCCAGGCCTGGCGCGCCCTCGAGGCCCGCGTCGGCGAGGAGTTCGCCAAGTCCGGCTACGCGGCCGAAGACATCACCTTCACCCACATGGTCCGCATGCAGTACTACGGCCAGCTTGTCGACATCGAGGTCGACGCGCCGAAGGCGGCGATCGAGTCGGCCGAGGACGTCGCCGCGCTGATCGAGTCCTTCGAGGAGACCAACGCGCGGATGTACGCGCGGGCGGCCTCCTCGCCGGAGCTGGGCTACCTGGTCGCGCAGGCGATCGTCAAGGGCTCGGTGCCGATCGAGCAGCCGACCCTGCCGACGATGCCGCGCGAGTCCGGGTCGCCTCAGGTCAAGGAGACGCGCGAGGTCTGGTGGCGCGAGGGCCACACGACCACCGACATCTACGAGATGGACGACGTCCGCTACGGCCACATGATCGAGGGCCCTGCCGTCCTCGAGGCCGAGTCGACCACCTTCCTGATCCCGCCCGACCGGCGGGCCTGGCTCGACGAACACGGCATCTTCCACCTGGAGAACAAGGAGGCCTGACCCGATGGCCACGATCGACACCATCGCAACGCTGGAGCCCGAGAGGCGCGCGCCGCTCGGCTGGGACGGCCAGACCCTGGCCGAGATGCTCGCCGCCTCCGAGCAGCGCTTCGACGAGACCGGGCACTTCCAGGGACTCCGCACCCTGGAGATGAAGGAGTCCGACCCGCTCCACTTCGAGAAGCTCTTCTCGCGCGTGCGGGGTGGCATGGTCACGGCGCGGGAGACCGCGCTCAACATCTCCGCCTCGCCGATCGTCCGCGAGCTGGGCGAGATCTGCTTCGCCCTCTACACCCCCGAGGGTGACAACGTCGCGCTCTCCACCGGGATCATCGTCCACGTCCACACCATGAGCGAGGCGATCAAGTTCATGGTCCGCAACGGCTGGGAGGACAACCCGGGGATCAAACCGGGCGACATCTTCGCCAACAACCAGCCGACGATCGGCGACGTCCACAACGCCGACGTGCAGACCTTCGTGCCGATCTTCAACCCCAACGACGAGGACGAGCTGCTGGGCTGGGCCGGGGGCGTCATCCACGTGATGGACATCGGCGCGAGCACCCCTGGGGGCGTCTGCGTGGCGCCGACCACCCGCTTCGACGACGGCATCGACCTGCACTGCATGAAGATCGGCGAAAAGGACACGCTGGCGCAGTGGCACACCAAGCGGGTCTCGATGCAGAGCCGCGCGCCCGGCCTCTACCTGCTCGACGAGCGCACCCGCCTCGCCGGCTGCCACATGATCCGCGACGCGGTCGAGCGACTCGTGCTGGAGGAGGGCGACGACAACTTCAAGCAGTTCATGCGGGAGGCGATCGAGGACGGCCGGCGCGACTTCAAGTCCCGGGTGCGCGGTTTGCTGGTGCCGGGCCGCTACCGCTCGGCGGGCTTCAACGAGGCCCGCTACGCGGACAAGATGAACCTGCCCAAGCGCGCCCAGCGCGACCTGATCATCCACGGCGCCTACGAGGCGGTCGTCGACCGCGACGGGCGCTGGACAACCGATCTGCGCGGCTCTTCGGCCTGGGGATGGCACTCCTTCAACGCCACCCCCTCGGCCCAGCAGGGCATGCAGTGGATCCTCTTTACCCAGACGCTGATCTGCAACGACAAGATCAACGACGGCGCCTATTACGCGACCGAGCTGCTGCTGACCGAGGGCAGCTGGGCGAACCTCGGCGACGCGCCCTGCTCGTCCTCCTTCCCCTGGATGCCGATGTTCACCACCTCGGTCGGCTACCTGCAGGCGGTCTCGCGGGCGCTGCAGTCGCGCGGGTACATCGAGGAGGTCGTCGCCACCTACACGGTTCCCGGCAACGTCGCCCAGGGCGGCGGGCTCGACCAGTACGGGCAGATCTCCGGCTTTATGAACTTCGAGATCGGCGCCCAGGGACAGGGCGCCAAGTACGTGCTCGACGGCCTCGACTACGGCGCCGCCGTCTTCAACCCCGAGGGCGACATGGGCGACGTCGAGATGTGGGAGCTGGTCAAGCCGATGATCTACCTCGGCCGGCAGATCAAGCCCAACACCGGCGGCTGGGGACGGCACCGCGGCGGCTCCTCCTTCGAGACGCTGCTGCTCGTCAACGGCACCCAGGACTTCGAGATAGAGAACATCGGCGCCGGGGGCATGCTGACCTCGCCGGGCCTGTTCGGCGGCTACCCGGCGCCGAGCGCCTACGTCCACAACGTCTTCGGCTCGGACATCTTCGAGAAGGCGGCGGCGGGCGAGGCCTACCCGGTGGGCGACGTCAGCGGCGAGGAGTCGATGATGTCCGCCTTCGCCGGCGAGCACCAGCTCAAACAGGATCCGTACACGATGATGATCGCGGTCAAGACCGGCGACCTCTATCTCTCCTCCGGCCGCGGCGGCGGCGGCCTCGGCGACCCGCTGCTGCGCAGTGACGAGCGGATCGACGAGGACATCACCGGCGGCCACCTGCAGCCGCGCTGGGCGGACCGGGCCTACGGGCGCGAGGATCGCGAGGCGGTGGCGCGCCGCCGCCTGGAGCGCGCCCGCCCCGCGGGGGAGTGGTGGGCGGAGCAGCGCAAGCGCATCTTCGACCAGGACCTGATCGAGACGGTGAAGGTCATGTACTCGGAGTCGATGCGGCTGGAGCCGCGCTGGGCGGCAGAGTTTCGCGGCTTCTGGGACCTGCCCCAAGACTTCGACTTCGACGTCGTCACGCCGACCGTGCCGATCGAGCGCGCCGCTCCCGGCAAGGTGTTGCCGAAAGACTCGGTGCGCGAGTTCCTGGCCGGCTCGGAGGTCTTCCCCCCCGAGGAGCAGCTCGAAGTGCCGGTGACCACGCACGTGACCAAGGAGACGCTCGCCGACCTGCTCGACGAGAAGCTGAGCCGCCGCGCCGTCAAGGACATCCAGTCCGGGATCAAGGACCCGGACCGCTTCGACAAGTGGGTCGAGCTGCTCCAGGAAAGAGTCGACTACGACGACCCGATCGTCCTCCCCTACGGCGAGGGGATGAACATCGTCCGCCGCCGCTCCGACGGCGAGCTGGTGATCCGCACCGACGCCGGCGCCGACCTCTGCCGCTGGGACGAGAACTGGAAGATGCACGTGCCGATGTTCGTCCGCGACAGCGACGAGCTCTACGAGGAGATCTACCCGAAGCTGGGGCACCCCGAGGGCGACTGGCAGGAGCTGCGCGAGTACTACTGCCCGATCTCGGGCCGGCTGCTGGAGACCGAAGCCGTACCACCTGGCTACCCGGTGATCCACGAGTACCTGCCGGACATCGAGGGCTTCTACAAAGGCTGGCTCGGGCGCGACATTCCCGGCTGATCGCAGCCGTTACGTTCGGCTGGGATGGATGAGATGAAGGGAAACGCGCTCGTCACCGGCGGCTCGCGCGGCATCGGGCGCGCCTGCGCCCTCTCGCTGGCGGCGCGGGGGGCCGACGTCGCGATCACCTACCTCGAGCACGAGGACGCCGCCGCGCAGACCGCGGAGGATATCCGCGCACTCGGCCGCCGCGCCCACGTCGTCCACGCCGACGTGGGCGTCGCCGAGGACACGACCGGCGCGGTGGAGAGCGCCGTCGCCGAGCTGGGGCCGCTCACCTACCTCGTCCCCAACGCCGCCAACGGGACCTTCGGCACGATCGACGAACTGACGGTCGAGCAGTGGGACTACACGATGGCCGCCCACCTGCGCTCGCTGCTGCTGCTCTCCCAGGCCGCCTCGCCCTCGATGGCCGAGAGCGGGGGCGGGGCGATCGCGGCGATCTCCAGCCTCGGCGCGCGCCGCGTCTACGACGCCTACGCCTCCTTCGGGACGGCGAAGGCCGGAATCGAGTCGCTGGTCCGCTACCTCGCCGTCGAGTGCGGGCCGAAGGGGATCCGCGCCAACTGCGTCTGCGGCGGCGTCGTCCTGACCGACCTCTTCAAGGCGATCCCCGAATGGGAGGCGATCGCCGCCGCCTCGGCCGAGCGCTCGCCGCTGGGCACGGTGCTCGACCCCGAGGACGTCGCCGACGCGGTCACCTTCCTGCTCTCCGACGACGCGTCCCGGATCACCGGGCAGACCCTCGTGGTCGACGCCGGCTTCACCCTGCCCGGCTGAGGCGACGACAGCTCCCAACCCAGAAACCCCAACAGAAGCGAGGAGCCAAATGGACTTCACGGCACCCAGCACCGCAGAGACGAACGGGATCACGATGGAGTACTTCGAGCAGGGGGAGGGACCGGCCGTGCTCCTCCTGCACGGTTTCCCGGAGCACGCCTACTCCTGGCGCCATCAGGTCGATCCGGTCGCGGCGGCGGGCTTCAGGGTGATCGCGCCGAACCAGCGCGGCTATGCCGGCACCGACGCGCCAGAGGACCCGGAGACCTACAGCGTCAAGAACCTGGTCGCAGACCTCACCGGGCTGTTGGACGCACTGGGGATCGAGCAGGCGGTCTGGTTCGGCCACGACTGGGGCTCGATGCCGGCCTGGTACTCGGGGGTGTACGCGCCCGACCGGGTGCTCGGCCTCGGCAGCCTCTGCACGCCGTACTTCACCTGGGAATCCGAGAAGGACATGATCGAAACCTACGACGAACTGCGCGGCCCCAACCATTACATGCGCACCTTCCAGGAGCCGGGGGTGGGAGAGGAGATCCTCGGCAGGGACGTCGAGCACACCTTCCGCTCGAGCTTCCGCGGACGCGGCTACACGATGGAGGAGTTCCAGGCGGCCCCGAAAGAGATCCAGGAAGTCCCTGCGGGAGTGTGGGTGGCCGACCCTCAGCTCTTCGGCGACGAGATGCTCAGCGAGGAGGAGCTCTCGTTCTACATCGACGTCTACAAGAGGACCGGCTTCACCGGCGGCCTCAACTGGTACCGAGCCCTGCGCAAGGACTGGGAAGAGGCACAGGGCTCCGACTACGTGATCGACAAGCCCGCCCTGATGATCTCCGCCGCCGACGACTGGTTCTTTCCCGCCGGCGCCACCGAGGGCATGGGGGATCTCCTACCCCAGCTCGAGATTCACGAGATTCCCGACGCCGCCCACTGGCTGCAGCAGGAGAAGCCGGAGGAGGTCAACGCGCTGCTCGTGCCCTGGCTGACCAAGCACTTCGCCGGCTGACGGTCGTGCCGGTCCTCAGGGGCCACTTTGGGTACTCGAGAGCCGGCACGTCTGCCGGGTGTCAGCAGCTAGGCCAACCCGGCCCGCTCCTGGGCGAGGCGGGCGAGCCGGGGGACGCCCTCGCCGAGGGGGGCGAAATAGGCGTCGGAGGTGGTGCCGTCCTGGTAGCGCCTGTAGCTGCCCTCGAGGAAGATCGCCGCCTTCCAGAGAGCCAGGACCTGGTACCAGGGGAGTGCCTCCAGCGAGTGGCCGGTCGCCTCGGCGTAGCGGCGGGCCAGGGCCTCGCGCCGGGGGAAGCCGGGTTGCCGGGTGACGGCGGAGAGGTCGCCCACCGGGTCGTCGGCGTCCTCGGGCTCCGCCCACGTCGCGGTCATGTAGCCGAGGTCCGCGAGAGGGTCCCCGATCGTCGCCATCTCCCAGTCGAGGACCGCCACCAGGCGCGGCTCCGAAGGCGCGAACATCACGTTGCCGAGCCGGTAGTCGCCGTGGACGATCGTCGCGGGAGGTGAGGCGGGCAGGTCGGCGGCGAGCCAGTCGCGCACCCGCTCCAGCTCCGGCAGCGGACGCGTCGCATTCGCCTCCAGCAATCCCGCGAAGCGCTTGATCTGCCGCTCCAGGTAGCCCTCCGAGCGCCCGAGGCCGATCAGCCCGACGGCCTCGTAGTCGACGGCATGGAGCTGCACAAGAACGTCGACCAGTTCCCCGGCGATCCGCTCCGGCACCTCGTCTCCCGACAGCTCCGCGGGCAGCGCGTCGGAGAGCACGTGCCCCTCGACGAAGGGCATCACGTAGAAGGGGGCCCCGATCACCGACTCGTCCTCACAGCTGGCGACAACCTCCGGGACCGGGAGGCCGAGCGGCGAGAGCGCGCGCAGCAGCCGTGCTTCGCGCAGCACGTCGTGGGTGGAGGGCTGGAGGGGTCCACGCGGCGGCCGCCTCAGCACCAGGCGGCGGTGCCCGCGCACGAGCAGGAAGGTGACGTTGGAGTGGCCGTCGCCGATCGGGCTGGCGGCGATCGGCCCCGAGCCGAGACCGGCTGCGTCGAGGTAGGCCGCGAGCGGCTCGAGCACCAGCAGCGGCTCGAGCTCGAGGCTCGCCGCCTCGGTGATCGTGCGGACCACGTCCGGCCCGCCGTTGGTCTGGCCGCTCACCCGGCCTCGCCGTCGGTGGCCGCCGCAGCGCGCGACCGCAGGGCCCGGCGCGCGATCGCCCACAGGTGGGTCTCGGTCGGCCCGTCGTAGATCCGGAACGGCCGCAGCTCGTTCATCAGGCGGGCGAGGGGCGCGTCGGCGGAGACGCCGAGCGCGCCGCAGACCTGGATCGAGCGGTCGACGACCCGGTTGACCGCCTCGGCGACGTGGGCCTTGGCGAGCGAGGACTCGTGGCGCCCCCGCTCCCCTTCGTCGAGCGCCCAGGCGCAGCGCCAGATCATCGCCCGGCTCGTTTCGATGTCGATCTCCGACTCGGCGAGCATCCGCTGCACCATCCCGTTCTCGGCCAGCCGCTGACCGAAGGCCTCTCGTTCGTTGGCGCGGTCGAGCGCGCAGTCGAGGGCCCGGCGGGCGGCTCCAAGCCAGCGCATGCAATGGGTGAGACGGGCCGGAGAGAGGCGCACCTGGGCGTAGCGGAAGCCCTCGCCGACCGCGCCGAGCACGGCGTCCTCGCCGACCCGGCAGTCCTCGAAGCTGACTTCGGCGTGGCCCCCGGGGAAGGCGAGGTCGGTCGCCCCGACCACCCGATCGATCCGGAAGCCCGGGTTGTCGGCGTCGACCAGGAACATCGTCGCTCCCTCCTCGGCCAGGGCCATGCAGATCGTGAAGGCTGCCCCGTGGGCGCCGGTGACGAACCACTTGCGACCGCTGATCGACCAGCCCCCGTCGGTCCTGGTCGCGGTCGTGCGCAGCATCGAGGGGTCCGACCCGGCGCCGGGGGCGGGCTCCGTCATCGAGAAGCAGGAACGCGTCTCGCCGGCCGCCAGCGGCACTAGGTAGCGCTGCCGCTGCCCGGAGTCGGCGATCTCATCGAGCATGTGGATGTTGCCCTCGTCGGGCGCAGCGCAGTGCAGCGCCTGCGGCCCGAGCAGGCTGTAGCCGGCCTCCTCGAGGATCACGGCGGAGCCCCGGTGATCGAGCCCCAGGCCGCCCAGCTCGGCGCTGATCTGGGGGCCGAAGAGGCCCCACTCGCGGGCCCTCTCCTGCAGCTCGGCGCGCAATCCATCGTCGAGCCCGTGCTCGGAGACATCGCGCGGCTCGGCCGGGATCGCCACCTCGTGGACGAAGCGGCGGACCTTTTCGCGCAGCGCGAGCAGCTCGTTGTCGAGACCGAAGTCGATCACCCCGGCGAGCGTACTTTCGACCCGGCCCAGCTCCATCCACCCCGCAGGCGGCCTTCTGTGGGTATCGACAGCGCCGTCGTGCCCGCCTTTCCCGACCGCTCGGACGGTCTGCGAGGGTGCTCACCAAGGCTCCCACGCCGACCCCGCGATCCGGATCCCGACCACGAACCGAGGAGCGAGTGAGATGTCGATCTGCGTCACCGGCGGCTCCAGCGGCCTGGGGCGGGCGATCGCCGAGCGCTTTGCCCGCGGCGGCGCCGAGGTCTTCATCAACTACCACCGCGACGAGGCGGCTGCGGGCGCGGCGGCCGGCGCGATCGAGGCGGCCGGCGGCGTTCCGCACCTGGTCAAGGCCGATGTCGGCACGCCGCAGGGCGTGCGCAAGCTGATCGGCGCCGTCGCCGCCGAGGTGGACCGGCTCGACCAGCTCGTCCACTGCGCGGCGAAGGCGCTGCCGGGACCGCTGCTCGAGCTCGACCCGGCCGAGCTGCGCGAGGCGATTGCCGTCAACGGCATCGCCCTCGTCGACCTATGCCGCGAGGCGCTGCCGCTGCTCGGCCGCGGCAGCACCGTGTTCTACGTCTCAAGCCGCGGCGCCCGCTTCGTCATCCCCGACTACGGCGCGCTCGGAACCGCCAAAGCCCTGGGCGAGCACGTCGTGCGCTACCTCGCCCGCGAGCTGGCTCCCCGCGGCGTGCG
The DNA here is from genome assembly GCA_036374255.1 of Solirubrobacterales bacterium. Lineage (GTDB taxonomy): Bacteria > Actinomycetota > Thermoleophilia > Solirubrobacterales > 70-9 > VRUE01. Next base: position 13,047 of record DASUUD010000187.1, read on the forward strand.
CGTCCTCACCGTCGCCCCGGGCTCGGTCGACAGCGCCGCCTACCGGGCGATGTTCCCCGACAGCTGGGAACAGCGGCTCGGCGAAGCCGCCGCCAAGAACCCGATGGGCCGCGGCGTCACCGGCGAGGACTGCGCCGCGCTGGTCGAGGCGCTCAGCAACCCCGAGCTGGAGATGGTCCAGGGCCAGACGATCACCGCCGACGGGGGTTTCTCATTGTGAGCCCCTCGCCGTCCGGCAAGCTGGAGGGGAAGGTCGCGCTCGTCACCGGCGCCGGCTCCGGGATCGGCCGCGCGTCGGCCGAGCTCTTCGCCGCCGAGGGAGCGGAGGTGGTCGTCGTCGACGTCGACGCTGCGACCGCGAAGGAGACGGCGAACGCGATCGATGCTGCCGGCGGCACGGCGATCGCGGTGCCGACCGACGTCGCCGACAGCGATGCGGTCGAGGCGATGGCGGCCACGGCGCTGGAGCGCTTCGGCAGGGTCGACGTGCTGATCAACAACGCCGGGGTCCTTGACGATTACGAGCCGGCCGCAGAGACCAGCGACGAGACCTGGAACCGGGTCCTGGGCGTGAACCTGAACGGCGCCTTCTTCGCCTCGCGCGCGCTGATCCCCCAGATGCTCGAGCTCGGCGGCGGCGCGATCGTCAACGTCTCCTCCACTGCGGGCCTCAACGGCGGCAACGGCGGCGCCGCCTACACGACCTCCAAGCACGCCCTGATCGGCTTCACACGCCAGCTCTGCTTCGACTACGCCCGCAAGGGCATCCGCTGCAACGCGATCTGCCCCGGAGCGGTGGAGACGGGGATGACGAAGGAGATCTTCTCCTCGGGCGACGCCGAGGTGATGAAGGCGGTCGAATCGGCGCCGATCGGCCGCTGGGCTCAACCGGAGGAGCTGGCAACCGCCGCGCTCTACCTCGCCTGCGACGACGCCACCTTCGTCAACGGCGCCGTCCTCGTCGTCGACGGGGGATTCGACTCCAAGTAATCACGAAAGGGAAGGAACCATGGATAAAGCAACGTTCGCAGCCTCCTACTCGCTGCCCGTCGGACCGGGCAGCATGTACGCCGAGCCTCCTTACCTCTACCGCGGGGTCGAGGACTGCTTCATCGTCTACGAGGCCGACCGCGACGGCGTCGAGCAGCTGCTGCCGCCGGGCCTGGAGATCGCAGACGAGACGCCGACCTGCATCGCCTGGGCGCGCTGGGTGCCGTTCTCGACCTTCGGCGCCTACCACGAGGCCTACATCATGATCCGCGCCCGGCTCGGCGACCAGGTCTACCTCTACCAGCCGTTCATCTTCGTCGACAACGAGATTCCGCTCGGCGCCGGCCGCGAGATCTGGGGCTACGCGAAGAAGCTGGCGGTGTTCGAGCGCAACTGGGGCGGCGACGGAGTCCCCTTCGGCGAGCAGATGATCTTCACCGTCGAGCGGCCGAAGGGCCAGCGGATCATGACCGCGACGATGGTTGCTGACCGCCTCGCCGACCCGGGCGAGCTGGAGGACGTGCCGGTTCTCTCGACCCGGATCATCCCCAACTCCGAGGCGGGCAAGCCGCCCTCGGTCGCCGAGCTGGTGCGCCTCGACGTGCCGGCGACCCTGCACACCGCCCCCGACGGCACGCCGAAGCTCTTCGCCGGTCGCGGCTCGCTCTCCCTGCCGACCGTCTCCAGCGTCGATCCCTGGTACCTGCTCGCCCCGCAGCGGGTCCTCGAGTGCTACTTCGGCGTCTACGACTTCGACCTGCCCCACGGCAAGGTTATCCTCGACTACCTCGAGGATGAGGAGATGTGGCCCCAGGAGGTCCGCGAAACGGTCGGCCAGGCCTCCTAGGAGGCAGAGACCTCGCCGGCCTCGCCATTCCCGCCGCGCAGCTCGATCGAGAGGCCGGCGAGGCTGACCGAGAGGTGGCGCGCCTCGCTCGAGGCGGCGATCAGGTCGATCGCCTGCTGGACCGGGCCGCCGTCGTGGGGATGGGGCTCGGTTCGAAGCGGCCCGCGTTCGAGCATCTCGTCGACGTGCTCTTCCGGCGCGAACCAGCGGAGCAGCAGCTCCTCGTCGGAGAGGTTCGTGCCGAGGCGCTTGCGGACTTCCTCGATGCTGGGCTGGGGGCGCTCCCAGGCAGCGAGCTGCTCGGCCCGGGGCTGGGCGAAGATGTGCTCCTTCACCTCCGGCTCGATGTCGCGCATCAGCGGCCCGTAGTGGCCGCAGGCGTAGTGGATCACCTCGTCGGGGACCATTTCCCAGCGTTCCTTCTGGACCACGTTGAGCACCGCCTGGATGCCGACGAACTGGGAGAACGGCGTCGCCATCACCGGCTGGCCGAGCTCCTCGCGCACGCGGACGATCTCCTCGATCACCTCGGGGAAGCGCTCCGGCATCCCGTACTCGGCGAGCTGGCTTTTCAGCGTGCCGGTCATCCCGCCCGGCAGCTGGTGCTTGTAGGGCAGCATCCGGTACTCGTTGGGGACGCCGATCTCGTAGCCGCAGCGTTCCGCTTCCCGGCGGAAATGGGTCGCGACCGGCTCCAGCTGCGATTTGTCGAGGCCGTGGGCGTGGCCCGACTCCTCGACGATCTCGACCATCGCCTCGGTCGAGGGAAGCGAGGGGCCGTTCGCGAGCGGCAGCGAGCAGGTGTGGATGATGTCGATCCCGTGCTTCATCCCCTCGGCGTAGACGAGCGGGGCGAGGCCGGTGGTGTTGTGGCAGTGGAGCTCCAGGCGGACGTCCCCGGTCGCCTCCTGGAGCGCAGGCAGCAGCGTCGCCGCCCGCTCGGGCGTCAGCACGCCGGGCGCGTCCTCGAAGTAGATCGTCCGCACCCCCTCCCAGCTCGCCATTTCTCTGGCGCGGTCCGCGAAGAACTCGTCGGTGTGCAGGTCTGTCAGCCCGTACATGATCGCCGGCACGACCTCCCCGCCGACCCGCTGGATGTCCTCCGCCTTGCGCTTCATCAGCGGCATGTCGTAGAGGCAGTCGAAGAGCCAGTGGCTGTCGACGCCGTGCTTGACGAGTGTCGCCACCCAAAGGTCGAGCACCGAGTCCGGCACGAAGCCGAAGCTGCCCACCGCCACCGGCCGCATCCCCGCCCGGTGGCTGGTGCTCGGCAGGCCCTTGACTATGTGGTCTAGCGCCGCCCAGGGATCGTCGCGCGACTCCCGCAGCATGACGACGAAGAAGGTGCCCCCCGTCAGGTCGACGACGCGGAATCCTGTGCGGTCGAGGTGGGGTAGGGCCGGCGTCGCCTGGTAGGCGCGCATCTTTATGCCCCAGAGGCTCTGCTGTCCGTCACGCAGCGTCTGATCGATGAACTCGACGTGGGCCATCGCTTCGACGCTAGCAGCGCCGACCCTCGGGCCTACCGGCGCCGTTTGCGGAATCGACAAGCGGAGGCGACCCGCTCCGGGCGCGGGCCCGCCGACGCCGTGCTGTAGAGATACCCGTGTGGGTGAGCTTCTCTACGAAGGCCACCGGATCAGGTACGACTCCTACGGGGCGGGCGAGCGGCTGCTCGTGCTCGTACACGGGCTGCTGATGAACCGGCGCATGTACGAGCAGATCGGGCCGGCGCTCGCGAAGCGCGGGAACCGGGTGATCTGCGTCGATCTGCTCGGGCACGGGCGCTCCGATCGACCCGAAGACCTGCGCCTCTACTCGATGCCGCTCTTCGCCCGGCAGGTGGCGGCGCTGCTCGATCACCTGGGGCGGCCCGAGGCGGTGGTGGGAGGCACCTCGCTCGGAGCAAACGTCGCGCTGGAGCTGGCGGTGCGCGAACCGGAGCGGGCACGCGGCCTGTTCATCGAGATGCCGGTTCTCGACAACGCCCTCTCGATGGTCGCGGCGACCTTCACCCCCCTGATGATCGGGCTTCGGTTCGGCAAGCCGCTATTCGAGCTGGTCTCGCGCGTCACCTCGGCGATCCCCCGCACCCATTACCTGATCGACATCGGACTCGACTGGGCACGCCTGCGACCCGGCCCCTCGCAGGCCGTACTGGAGGGGCTGCTGCTCGGGGAGACGGCGCCGCACCGGGAGGAGCGCCGCAGGATCGAGCGGCCGGCGCTGATCGTCGGCCACCAGCGCGACCCGCTGCACCCCTTCAGCGACTCCGGCATGCTCGCCGAAGAGCTGCCGAACGGGCGCCTGGTCGAAGCCAACTCGATTCTCGAGTGGCGTCTCTTCCCGGAGCGGCTGACGGCGGAGCTGGCGGCCTTCCTGGCCGAGGTCTGGGCGCCGACTGGGCCCGACCGGCAGGGGTCGGCTCGCGTCTAGCGAGCAGCCGCGCCGCCGTGGCTCCGTCGCCGCCTCGCGCTGGAGCTCCGCAAACCAGCTCCATGCCCCAAAGATAGTCGGGATATCCCGACCGGAGCAGGACGGAGCTAGCCTGTGCGCCCGCCGCGCGCGCTCGATCGAGCGGCGACGCTCCGCGGCGCCCCGAGCTGGGGCTTGACCTGCATCAGCTCGGCCAGCGACTCTTCGATGCCGCGCTCGAGCACCTCGAGGTCCGGGACGGTGGCGCGGTCGGCGTTGATCCCGAAGGTCACGCCGCCGTCGTAGCTGACCACGGCGACGCCGACCGCGTGGCCGGAGAAGATCGGCACCAGCGGAATCACGCGCCTCATCGGAGCGCCCATCGCGTAGAGGGTCATCTGCGGGCCGGGCACGTTGGTGATGGTGATGTTGAAAAGGCGGGGGGTGAACGCCAGCCGTGCGACTACGCTGTGGATGAGGGGCGGCGCCGCACCGGCCAGATCGATCAGCGTCTCCGCTCCGGCAGCCTGGTCGGCTTTCTTCAGGTCGGTCGCCGATGCCGCGGTCTTCCGGTAGCGCAGCAGCGGGTCGGGCTCGGCGACCGGCAGCTCGACGAAGAGGGACGAGACGCGATTGCCGAGCGCGAGCGCCTCGCTCGCCTGGCGCAGGCTGACCGGGACCATCACCCGCATCGTGCTCACGCTCATGCTCTCGCCGCGGTGGTCGAGAAGGCGACGCAGGCCGCCGGCGCAGGCGGCGAGGATGACATCGTTGACGGTGCCACCCAGCTCCCGCTTGATCTGCTTGAGCTCGTCGAGGGAGACGTCGACCGCGGCGAGACGCCGCGTTCCGCCGATCGGCTCGTTGAGGCTTGTATGGGGGGCGCTGATCAGCTCGTCGCGTACCAGCAGCTCGGCGATCGCCCTGGACCGCGACAGCACCGACGCGAGCTTGCTCGGATGCAGGGCCGTGTCGACCCCTGCGCCAACCGCATCGCCGAGCCTGGAAAGCCTGCCGCGACCCCTCCCCTCGTCCTCGGCAGCCGGCATGGGAAACGCCTCCGCGAGGCCCCTCGAGCCGGGCGGAGGGTCGGCCTCGGAATCGAGGAGCACGGTGGCCACCGAGACGCCGCTGATTCCGTCGACCAGGCAGTGGTGGACCTTGGTGGCGAGGGCCCAGCGGCCGCCCTCGAGCCCGTCGATCAGCGTCGTCTCCCAGAGTGGGCGAGAGCGATCGAGACGGTGTGAGTAGAAGTCCGCGAGCCACTCCAGCAGCTCCGTCTCACCACCGGGGGACGGGAGGCTCGCCTGGCGCATGTGGGCCGCGATGTCGAAGTCCGGTTCGGCCTCCCAGCTCGGGAAGGAGAAGCTGCCCACCCGCGGCGAGGAAAGGCGACGGCGGAAGCCGGGCAGCAACTCGAGCCGCTCGGCTGTCCTGTCTCGAAACTCATCCAGCGGGGGAGCCCCACCGTCCGACACCGGGTCGAAGACCATCGCCCAGCCGATGTGCATGTGGGCCGACTCGTCGGCCTCCTCCAACTCCAGGAATGACGCGTCCAGGGGTGTGAGATGAGCCGCCATATTGCGACTCTACGCCGCGCCGGCTCATTTCCAACCGGGGAAGCTACGGATTTCGGCGCTGCGCCTGACGCTCTGGACGACCGAGGCCCCACGGGCTAGGGTGAGCAGGTGGCTGTGAAGCTCCACCGCTGCCCGGTCACCTGGTTCAAGGCCGGTGCGCACCCCTGCTGGCGGGTCCAGAGGGCGCTGGACGAGGAGGGGATCGATTACGAGGTGGTCAAGGGTCCGCTGCGCCCGGGAAAGCGGGACGAGCTGGAGCGTATCTCGGGGCAGCGCAAATACCCGGCGATCGAGTTCGAGGACGGTCGTGTCTATCGTGAGGAATCGAAGGACATGGCGGAGCGGATCCGCGCCGGCAAGCTGCTCGAGGGCCAGGCCCCGAGTGAGGGCAGCGCCTAGGGATCGCCATCTCAACCGTGCCCAACCCCTGGCCCGCCGCCTCCTACGGAGACTGGAGCGAGACCTGCGACACGCTCCATGCGCACACTCAGGTTCTGGGCAAGCTCGCCGCGACGACCGCACCGCCTGAGCCGGAATTCCTGCAGGCCGCGCTTCGCCTCACCGCGCGGGGCTGGGAGACCGCGCCGCTGCCGGCTCCGGACGACTCCGGGGCGTTCGTCCTAGCGCTCGACCTGCACAGCCACGAGGCGATTGCAGAACACAGCGACGGGCGCTCGCGGAGGGTGGCGTTGACGCCCCACCGGTCGGTGGGTGAGGTGACCCGCGAGGTGCTTGGGGCGGTGGGGGATCTGGTCGGCAGCATCGACTTCGATCCGAGCCCCGACGAGGTCCATTGGAGCGTGCGCCTGGACCAGGACGAGGAGCACTCGCGTTACGAGCCGGCGGAGGTCTCCTCGTACTTCGGGGCGGCGATCCGCGCTTCCCAGGTCCTCGCCGCCTTCCGGGCGCCGTATCGGGGCCGCTCGACTCCGGTCAACGCCTGGTGGGGCTCGTTCGACCTGGCCGTAAGCCTCTTCTCCGGGCCGCGCGACGAGCCGCCAGGCGGGGACTCCACCGTGGAGATGGCGTTCGGCTGGTGGCCCGGCGACCCTCGCTACCCGAAGGCTGCCTTCTACTCCTACGCCCGGCCGGCTGCGGCCGGTTTCGAGCAGGGTGAGATCAACCCCGCCGCCGCCCGCTGGCACGACGAGCTCGGCGAGTACATCCTTGACTGGGACGAGGTGCGGGCAGGTGAGGACCCGCAAGGCATGGCGCTCGACTTCGCCCGCTCGGCTTTTCGCCACGCCCGCGAGAGCGGTGGTTGGGACGAGGCGCTGGCCGCGGACGCCGAGGGGCGGCCGCCGCCGGAGGGCTGACCTCAGTCCGCCGGCTCGACCTCCACCTCGCGCATGCGGTGGGACTCGACGTCGTAGACGAAGCCGCGCACAACCTCGCGGTGGGGGAGGAAGGGAGAGCGGCGGACGCGGAGGATCGACTGGCGCACGTCCGCCTCCACGTCGGTGAAGGACTCGATCGCGAAGGCGGGGGAGACTCCCGTGGCCTCCTGGAGCTCGGCGCGGAAACCGTCGTCGCTCAGCTTCTGCATACCGCAGTCGGTGTGGTGGATCAGCATCACCTCGCGGGTTCCGAGGCGGCGCTGGGAGACGGCCAGCGAGCGGATCACGTCGTCGGTGATGACGCCACCGGCGTTGCGCAGCACGTGCGCCTCACCGTGCCCGAGCCCGAGCGCCGCGAAGACGTCGAGCCGGGCGTCCATGCAGGTGACGATCGCCAGCCGCTTGCTGGGGCGCAGGTCGAGCGGCTTCGCCGGGCGCGACTCGGCGAAGGCCCGGTTGTTGGCCAGCAATGCGTCGATCGTGTCCACGGCCGGCACCCTAGCCGCAGGCCCCGGCCGATACCCGGCTGCGAGACTGCGGCCCGATGAGTCGCTGGGAGAGCACCAGCGTTCTGGCAGCGGACGCCGCGCCTGCGGCCCTCTGGGAGCGCGCCTACGCGGACGCGGCCGCCTGGCCGAAGTGGAACCCGGCGATCAGGCGGGCGAGCCTCGACCGCCCGCTCGCCCTCGGCGCGACGGCGCGGATTGCATTTCGCACGGGCCTGCGCCTTCGCTTCCGGGTCGTCGAGTTCGACGCCGGCCGCCTCTTCACCGACGAGTCCCGGCTGCCCGGGGCTCGCATGGGCCACCGCCACCTGATCGAGCCGCTGGACGGCGGCGGCAGCCGGCTGACCAACACGATCTACATCGAGGGCGCCCTGGCCCCGCTCTGGAGTCGGGTGCTCGGCCCCGCGGCGGCGCGAGCCCTGCCCGGCGCGCAGCGCGCAGCGGCGGCGCTCGCGCAGGGGGGCGAGGGCGCCCCGAGCGGTGCATAGCTCCGGGCGCCTCAGGCGTCCTCGCGCACGCCTCCCATCTCGCTGAAGACCGCGGTCGGGCCGGCGCCAGCGCGCTGCTCGTCGGCGATCACGTGGGAGACGGCGTTGATCAACGCCAGGTGCGTGAAGGCCTGGGGGAAGTTGCCGAGGTGGCGTCCGCTGCGCGCGTCGAGCTCCTCTGCGTAGAGGTCCAGCCAGCCGGAGGACTCGAGCAGCCGCTCGCACAGCTCCCGCGCCCGCCTCGCCTCGCCGATCTCCGAGAGCGCCGAGACCAGCCAGAATGAGCAGATCAGGAACGTCCCCTCCTCGCCGCGCAGCCCGTCGTCGGTCTCATCGACCCTGTAGCGCAGGACCAGCCCGTCGCGGGTCAGGTCCTCGGCGACGGCGTGCACGGTCCTCACCACCCGCGGGTCGTCGTGCGGCAGGAAGCGCACCAGCGGGATCAACAGGGTGGAGGCGTCGAGCGCATCGGTTTCGTAGTGCTGGCGGAAAACCCCGTCGCGAACGCCGCGCTCGAGGATCTCCTCGCGGAAGCCCGCCGCGGTCCGCTCCCAGTCGGCCGCAACGTCGTTGCGACCGATCCTGCGGGCGAGCCGCACCCCCCGATCGACCGCGACCCAGATCATCAGCTTCGAGGAGACGTAGTGCTGGGGCTGGCCCCGCGACTCCCATATGCCCTGATCGGGGTGTGGCCAGGCGGCGATCGACGCCTCCACCTGCCGGCGGACCAGTGCCCGGTCGGCCGGGGTGGCAGAGCCGCGCAGCGCTTTCTCGTGCAGGTAGATCGAGTCGAGCAGCGCCCCCCAGACGTCGTGCTGGCGCTGGTCGAAGGCGCCGTTGCCGATGCGCACCGGCCTCGCTCCCGCGTAGCCGCCGAGGTGGCCGAGGGTGCGCTCGGCGAGATTCTTCTCGCCGCCGATCCCGTACATGATCTGGAGGTTGGAGTCTTCGCGGCAGACCTCGAGGACGAAGCGCATGAAGTCGCGCGCCTCCTGGTTGAAGCCGAGCGTGTGCATCGCCCAGAGGCTGAAGGTCGAGTCGCGGATCCAGCTGTAGCGGTAGTCCCAGTTGCGTTCCCCGCCCGGGGTCTCCGGCAGCGAGGTGGTCGGTGCCGCCACTATCGCGCCGCTGGGCGCGTAGGTGAGGCCCTTGAGGACCAGGGCGGAGCGCTGCAGGTGGATGCGCCAGGGATGGTCGGGGAAGTCCCCGTCCCGCAGCCAGCTCCGCCAGAACTCTTCGGTCGAGTCGAGGCGCTCCAATGCCTCCGGCGCGCTGCGCGGGCCGCCAAGGTCCCCATCGCCCCAGGAAATCGCGCAGAACCCGGTTTCGTCCTCGCGAAGCCGCATCGTTCCCCGCGCCGCCTCGCCCTCGATCGAGAGGTGCATGTCGGTGTTGAGGCGCAGCTCGACCCCGCCGTCTCCGCGGGCGACCGCCTCGCCGAGCTCGCCGCCGCTCCAGACGGGCGGCTCGAGGCCGTAGGCGAAGCGTGGCAGGCACTCCATCTCCATCTCCACCTCGCCGTCGACGCAGGTCATCAGGCGCAGCAGCGAGTGGTCGGACTCGTGTTCGGTCCGCGGCCGCCTGCCGGTGCCCTCCTGCTCCGCCCAGTCCCCGATCGTCAGCGCGTCGTGGACGACGACCCAGCCGGTGTCGGTCACCCAGGTGGTCTCGATCACCAGCGTCCCCGGCTCGTAGCGGCGGCTGATCGGCACCACCACGCCGCGCGGCCCGAGCTTGAAGTGGCCCGCCCCCCGGTCGAGCAGCGCCCCGAAGGCGCTGGGCGAGTCGAAGCGCGGCAGGCAGAGCCACTCGACCGCGCCTTCGTAGGAGACCAGGGCGCCCGTGTGGCAGTCCGAGAGGAAGCCGAAGCTGCCGATCGGCGGGAAGCGGTGGTTCTCGGCGCTCACGGCTCGGGCCAAGCTAGCAGCGCCGGCGGCCGGGGGCCTCGGAAACGGCGTCGCTACGCTGGATTGCGTGATCTTCCCGCCCGCCCATTTCGCCGGAGCCTTCGTGCCGCTCGAGGTCATCCCCCTGACCGCCGCCGGCGTCCTCTACTGGCACCGGGCCATGGTCCTCTCCTGGGACGGCCGGTCCGTGCCAATCTGGCGCCAGGTCTGCTTCGCAGCCGGCCTGGCGACGGTCGCGATCGCCCTCTTCAGCCCGATCGGCCACATCTCCGAGGAGCTCGTGCTCGCCCACATGGGGGAGCACCTGCTGATCGGCGACATCGCCTCGCTGCTCCTGGTCCTCGGACTTACGCGCTCACTGCTCCAGCCGCTGCTGGCGATACGGGTCTTCAACCGCCTCCAGGTCCTTGCCCACCCGGCGGTCGCCTTCCCGCTCTGGGCCTTCAACCTCTTCCTCTGGCACCTGCCGGCGCTCTACCAGGACGCGTACGGAACCGCGCCGGTCCACGCGCTCGAGCACGGCAGCTTCCTCCTCTTCGGCGCCCTGATGTGGATGCCCGTGTTCGGGCCGCTGCCCAAGCCCGACTGGTTCGGCGCGGTCTGGAAGGTCGGCTACGTGGTCGGGGTGCGCTTCACCGGCGCGATCCTCGGCAACGTGCTGATGTGGTCGGGAACCGTCCTCTATCCGATCTACGAGCCGGGCGAGCGGTACTGGGGGATCTCGCCGCTGGCCGACCAGAGCACGGCGGGTGCGCTGATGATGGTGGAGGGGACGTTCCTCGTGCTGGGCGTGCTGGCCTGGACCTTCTTCGAGCTGGCGCGCGAAGGGACCGAAAAGCAGCGCCTGCTGGAGTTGGCCGAAGCGCGCGGGGTGCCGCTCGACGAGCGCCGCGCGCAGCGGGCGGTCGCCGCCGGCCACGCCGGGCTGCTGGAAGAACGACTGGCCGCGACCGAGCGCGAGCCGGACCGCGCCTGATGCGCGCCCAGCGGCTCCTGCCGGTCCTTGTCTTCGTGGTCGGCGCTGCCAGCCTCGGCGCGGAGATCGCCGCGGCCCGCCTGCTGGCCCCCTACTTCGGCGCCTCGACGATCGTCTGGGCCAACACGATCGGAGTGGTGCTGGTGGCCCTGGCAATCGGCTATTGGCTGGGTGGCCGCTACGCCGACCGGCATGCCCACATGCGGGGGCTCTGCCTGCTGGTGCTGGTCGCCGCCGGGCTGATCGCCCTGATCCCCTTCGCCGCGCGACCCTTCCTCTCGTTCTCGGTCGACGCCTTCGCGGAGATCTCCGTCGGGGGATTCCTCGGCTCGCTGTTCGGAGTGCTGGTCCTGGTCGCAGTCCCGGTGATGCTGCTCGGCGCCGCCGCGCCCTGGGCGATCCGCATCACTCTGCGCGAGATCGAGCACTCCGGTGAGGTCGCCGGTCGTCTCTACGCGCTCTCCACGGCCGGCTCCCTGTTCGGCACGATGGCCTCGGCCCTGGTGCTGATCCCGTTCGTCGGCACGCAACGCACCTTCCTCACCTTCGCCTTCGCCCTCGCGGTGGTCGCCGCGGCCGGCCTCAGCGGCCGCTATCTGGTCGCTCCGCTTCTGCTCGCCGCCGTGATCGCCGTGCCCGTGGGGACGATCAAGGGGGTCGACACGGGACGCGTCCTCTTCGAGGCCGAGACAGAGCACCAGTACGTGCGGGTGGTCGAACAACCCGACGGTGACCGGGTGCTGGAGCTGAACGAGGGGCAGGCGGTGCACTCGCTGCTGCGGCCAGGCAGCTACCTGACCGGCGACGTCTGGGACGGCTACCTGGTGCTTCCCTTCGTCGGCGCCGACCGCCCGCCGCGGCGGATCGCGATGCTCGGCAACGCGGCGGGGACCGTCGCCCGGGCCTACGGCAATTACTTCCCGCGCACCCGCGTCGACGCGGTCGAGATCGACGCGGAGCTGTTCGAGGTCGGCCGCCGCTACTTCGACCTCGACAACCCGCGGATGAGGGAGTTCGCGCAGGACGCTCGGCCCTGGCTGGCGCGGGCCGACGGCGAATACGACGCGATCATGGTCGATGCCTACCGCCAGCCCTACATTCCCTTCTACCTGGCGACCAGGGAGTTCTTTGAGCTGGCCCGCGACCGGCTGGCGCCGGGCGGCGTGGTGATCGTCAACGCCGGCCATCCCGAGGGCAACGACGACCTGGAGACGGTGCTCGGACGCACCATGGCCGAGGTCTTCCCGACCGTGCTGCGCCACCCGATCGAGCCGACCAACACGCTCCTGGTCGGCAGCGAGGCTCCGATCTCGGCGGCGAATCTTCGCGCCGCCAGGGCGTCACTGCCCGGCGAGGTGCGGGCCACCGCCGGCGAGGCCGCGTCCGGCCTCGAGCCACGCCTCCCGGGCGGCGAGGTCTATACCGACGACCGCGCGCCGGTCGAGTGGTTGATCGACGCCTCTCTGCTGGGATACGCGGGTGACAACTAGACGAGGCGTCGATTCCCTCGACCGGCTGAAGGCGTGGCTGGTCACCGGCCCGATCGGGCGGGGCCTCGCCTTCGCGATCGACTTCGGAATCGCGCTGGGTCGCGGTCTCCTGCGGCGCCGGCGCGCGTAGCATGCCGGCAACCTCGCATCCGACCTTCACCCCGGGGAGGGGGTCAATCTCGGATGCGATTCACCGGAACGGTCCCGAGGGCGATCCTCTAGGGTCAGCCACATGAGCGCGGAGCGAGCAAGCGTCCATATCTGTTTCGTCGCGCAGCGGGCGAAGCGCGAACGTTGACCATGGAAACCACGGTCACAGAGCTGCCCGGCTCGCGCGTGCGTATCGAGGTCGAGGTCCCCGCCGAGGATGTCACGCGGGGCGTGCAGCGCGCCGCCCGCGGCCTGGCACGGGAGATGCGCCTTCCCGGGTTTCGCAAGGGCAAGGCGCCACCCTCGCTGGTGATCCAGCGGCTCGGCTTCGGCGCGGTTTTCGAGGAGGCGATCCGCGAGTCGCTTCCGGATTGGTACGAACGGGCGCTGCTGGGATCCGAAGTGAGGCCCGTCGGCGACCCCAGCATCGAGATCGTCTCGGCTCCCCAGGCCGAAGGCGAGCCGCTCGAGTTCAAGTTCGAGATCGGAGTGCGGCCGACCGCCGAGCTCGGCGACTACAGGGGCCTCGAGGTGCCACGCGCCGAGCCGGAGGCGCCGGAGGAGATCGTCGACCGGGAGATCGAGCGGGTTCGTGAGAGCTTCGCGCGCCTGGAGCCGGTCGAGCGGCCGGGGGCCGACGGCGACGTCCTGCTGATCGACTTCGAGGGCCTGATCGACGAGAGGGCGTTCGAGGGCGGCAAGGCCGAGGACTACCTGCTCGAGCTGGGCAGCGGGCAGCTGATCGAGGGCTTCGAGGTGCAGCTCTCCGGCGCGAGCCCCGGCGAGGAGTGCCAGGTTCGGGTCACCTTCCCGGACGACTATCAGGCTGAGGAGCTGGCCGGCAGGGAGGCCATCTTCGCGGTGAAGGTCAAGGAGGTGCGCGAGAAGATCCTCCCCGATCTCGACGACGACTTCGCCTCGGAAGCCTCGGAGTTCGAGACGCTGGAGGAGCTGCGCGAGGACATCCGCAGCCGCGTTGCCGAGGTGGTCGACTCGCGGATCGAGCAGGACTTCCGGATCGCGGCCATCGACGCGGCGGCGGAGAAGGCAACGGTGGAGCTGCCGGACGACCTGGTCTCCGCGCGCGCCGCCGAGCGCTGGGAGCGGGTCGAACGCCAGCTCGCCGCGCGCGGCATGGGCCCGGACGCCTATCTCAAAATGCAGGGCAAGACTCGGGAGGAGGTGATCGAGGAGTCGCGGCCCGACGCGGAACGCGAGCTCCGGCGCGAGGCGGTCCTCGCAGCGATCGCCGATGCCGAGGCGATCGAGGTGAGCGAGGAGGAGATGCTGGAGGCGCTCGCCCATCCCGCCGAACACGAGCGAATGACCCCGGAGAAGCTCCTGAAGAGGCTTCGCGAGAGCGGCCGCGAGGAGATGATCCGCGAGGACATCCGCTTCCGCAAGGCGATCGACCTGGTCGCCGAGGCGGCGAAGCCGATCCCGCTGGAGCGGGCCGAGGCGCGCGAGAAGCTGTGGACGCCGGAGAAGGAGCGCGAGGAGGCGCCCTCGCTCTGGACTCCGGGCTCGGACTGACCGGCCGGCCCGCCTGACGCCTTCTATAAAGTCCCGACCATGAGCCCTCTGGTCCCGATGGTGGTCGAGCAGACCTCGCGCGGCGAGCGCGCCTTCGACATCTACTCGCGCCTGCTCGGCGAGCGGATCGTCTTCCTCGGCACGCCGGTCACGGAGGAGATCGCCAACCTGATCGTCGCCCAGCTGCTGCACCTGGAGTCCGAGGATCCCGACAAGGACATAAGCCTCTACATCAACTCGCCCGGCGGCTCCGTCTATGCCGGCCTGGCCATCTACGACACGATGCAGTTCATCAAACCCGACGTGCAGACGATCTGCGTCGGCATCGCGATGAGCATGGGGGCCCTGCTGCTGGCGGGGGGCGCCCCGGGCAAGCGGATGGCGCTGCCCAACTCGAAGATCCTCATCCACCAGGTCTCCTCCGGCTTCGAAGGCCAGGCGACC
>DASUUD010000188.1:0-8699 GCA_036374255.1 Solirubrobacterales bacterium
CACCAACCTCCGACAGATCCCACAGGCCGCGGATCGTCTCGCCGCTCGGGAGGGGCCCGTCCCAGGCGGTCGCCCCGTCGGCGCCGGGCGGTCCCTGTGGTCCCTGTGGCCCCTGCGTTCCCTGCTCACCTCGGGGTCCGCGGCTGCCCCTCAGGGCTCTGCGAGCTGACTTGTGCAGGCGATTGACCCGGAGGGTGCCCTTCTTAACCTTCTTGTTGGTGACGACGCCGTTGCGCAGCTGCGATGGCTTGGTGATCAGCGTCTTCGCAGCGATAGCGGTGCCGCCGAGCGCACAGAAGAGCGCCACCGACGCCACGACGTTCGAAAAGGTCAAATGCTTGGCCATGCCCTCCGGTTATCTCGCATCGGCCATTGCCAAGAAAACAGAGCCCGTCGATTCTATTCGCACAGCCGCGCTGCGACAAATTCGAGGACAGCGATCACTGGCTCGCCGCGTTTCACGCCGGATAGCTCAGCCTAGCCTCCGGCGCAGACCCTTGAGGGAAATCCCCAGCGGGGCCAACGTCACGCCCTGGTTAAACCGGTCGGTTGACAAAGCCGCACCGCTGCCTGTCGAGCTAGACCTGGAGCCGCAGCGGGGAGAGGGCTATGCTCGACTCTTCTATTTGAAGTTCTACGGAAGGGACCCAGCCATGGGTGCTCAGGAGAACAAGCAAGCAACGGAAGAGGCGTACAGGGCGTTTAGCAGCGGGGACGCCGAGGGCGCGATGAAGAACATTGACGACTCGATCGAGTGGACGGTCCGCGGCGATAACGCCCTGACCGGGACCTACAAGGGCAAGCAGGCGATCGGCGAGCTCTGGGGGAAGTTCTTGAGCAAAGACTTCCGCACCCAGCCGCACGACTTCGTCGCTGATGGCGACAAGGTTGTCGTCCTGACCACGGTCACACTTGAGGGCGAGGCAAACGAGGATGCCGATGTCCTCACCTACAACGCCGACGGAAAGCTCGTAGCTTTCGACACGCTCGGCGACGCAACAGTAGGTAACCGGGTCTTCGCAAAGTAGAGGTCGAGGCGGTCCGAACGCCCCGGCGGCCCAGAGGTCACCGGGGCGTTGGTCGTTCTGCAGTGGCGGGAGTCGGACTGCTTTCGGCCGGCAAAACCTCGCGCGGTTGACAAAGATCGGACGGGCACGTGGGGGACGCGCTCCGTAGAGGATCACGTCGACATCTAGCGAGGCTCCGACCTCAGCAACCAATTCAACGAAAGCGGTCAACAACTAGGCTTGCAGTCGATGGAGGCCGCGGCGGTACGGCGGGAGCCTTGGACCTTCGCACAGAAGGCGCTCATCGTGGTCGCCTCGCTGCAGCTGATCTGGGCGCTGGCTGGGTTCGTCGCCGAGCCGAGCTTCGACTTCGGTGAGGACGCGGCGACCGAGCGGGTGCTGTGGGTCGACTTCAACGGCGTCCACGCTCTCTCCGGCCTGCTTCTCTTCCTGCCCGCCTTCTACTTCGCCCTGCGGCCGAAATGGGCCGTCTACTTCTGCGTCTACGCGGCGGCCGCGCTGATCGTCACCGGCCTCTGGGCCTTCTTCACCACCCAACCCGTCTGGGGTGTCTTCACCTTCCCCAACAACGACGCCGACGCGATCTTCCACATCGCAACCGGGCTCGTGCTCGGCGGCATCGCTGCGATCCAGCTCGGCCTGGACCGTCAGGCAGCTCCCTGAAATCGAAGCTCAGAACGCCGGGCTGGTCCCGGCGGCGCGCAGCGCCAAGAAGAGGATCACCCCGCAGCTGACCACCATGGTCCCCATCTCGCGCCGCAGGATCGCGAAGGCAAGCGATTGCTGGGTGTCGGCGGGGAGCGCCTCGAAGTCGACGTCGCGCAGCTCGCGCTCAGCGGCGCCGGTGCGGGCGCCCTCGGCGAGGAACGAGACGAACAGCGGCAGGATCCCGTAGAGGTAGTGCAGGTCGTCGGGTGCCTCGTGTCCGGCGAAGACCAGCAGGCCGCCGAGCAGCGCCTGCGCGAAGACCGAGGCCTGCGCCGCGCGCAGCAGGTACCAGAAGGGAACCGAGGGCTGGCGGCGCAACCAGGCGACCCCGCCGATGGCGAATGCGGCGAGGTTGAGGGCGATCACCGAGACGCCGACGACGAGGTGAATCTCCGCCATCTAAATCCGCCGGGAAGGTCGGGAATGCGGCTTGCTGATGCGGAAAATCACTATGTAGCAATGTGTCACAAGGTGGGTGTATAACACCGGCTGCGCGTGGGTAGCCGCGGTCCGAGAGCGCGGACGCCGACCCCGCGCAGGACCTCCAAATGCTGAAGAGCTACCTCCCGATACTGGTCTTCGCCCTGCTCGGCCTCGGGGTGGGCACCGCCTTCGTGATGCTCAACCACGTGATCGGGCCGAGGCGGCCCAAGCGGCCGACCGCGGCCAGCCTCCGGCAGGGCGAGCCCTACGAGTCCGGCATCCCCGTCGAGTCGTCGCGCGGCCTGCGCTTCGGCATCACCTTCTACCTGGTCGCGATGCTGTTCATCCTCTTCGACATCGAGGTCGTCTTCCTCTACCCGATCGGGGTGATCCTGAAGGACGCCGACAGCGTCTTCGTGCTGGGCGAGCTGGTCGTCTTCGTGTTGCTGCTGCTCGTCGCCTTCCTGTACGTGTGGCGCAAGGGGGCGCTGAATTGGAGGTAGAGCGACAGACGATGCGGGACCGCCAGCTGCGCGCCCGCGACATGCTGCGCGGCGACCTCGAAGGGGAGGAGCTGGAGCGCTACGTCGAGGAACGCGTGGTGACGACCCGGTTCGACAAGATGCTCGGCTGGGCGCGGGCAAACTCGATGTTCCCCCTCACCTTCGGCCTTGCCTGCTGCGCGATCGAGGCGCCGATCGCGCTGGTCGGCGGGGCCCGCTACGACCTGGCGCGCTTCGGCGCCGAGGCGCTGCGCGCCTCCCCGCGCCAGGCGGACATGATCATTCTCTCGGGCCGCGTCTCGATCAAGATGGCGCCCGTCGTCCGCCGCCTCTACGACCAGATGCTCGAGCCCAAGTGGGCGATCTCGATGGGGGCCTGCTCCTCGAGCGGGGGCATGTTCTCCAACTACGCGGTCGTGCAGGGGGCCGACAAGTTCATGCCGATCGACCTCCACATCCCCGGCTGCCCGCCGCGTCCCGAGGCCGTCCTGTACGGCTTCAACAAGCTGCAGCGCAAGATCATGGGCAGACCCGACCAGGGCTGGCGGCAGCGCTACAACGCCGCCGGCACCGAGGAGTGGGCACGGGGCGGCCCGCGCAGCGAGCCGAGCCCCGAGGCCGCGGCCGCCTACGAAGAGGCACGGGAGCTGTCCCGTGCCTGACGCCCCCGGACTGGAGCTGATCCGGGGAGAGATCGAGCTGGACCACCCCGGCGCGGTCCTCGACACGACCTTCGACCACGGGCAGGCGGCGCTCGTCGTCGATCCCTCCCAGCTCCTCGCGGTGCTGCGCTGGCTGCGGGAGGCGCCGGGCCAGGGCTACAGCTTCCTCTCCAGCCTGCACGTAGCCGACTACCTGCCGGCCGAGCCGCGCTTCGGCGTCCACTACGAGCTGCTCAACCGCGACCGCACCGAGCGGCTGAGGGTGAAAGCGATGCTGGCCGACCCGGGTGAGGACTCGCTGCCGGAGATCGACTCCTGCGTGGAGCTTTTCCCAACCGCCGAGTTCCAGGAGCGGGAGGCCTACGACTTCTTCGGGATCGTCTTCCGGGGCCACCCGGACCTGATCCGCATCCTGATGCCGGAGGACTACGTCGGCTGGCCGCAGCGGCGCGACTTTCCGGTGGGCGGCGAGCCGGTCACCTTCACTTACAACGAGCGGACCTATGGCTGAGACGGCCACACGCTCCGAGGTGATGACGATCAACGTGGGGCCGCACCACCCCGCGACGCACGGGGTACTGCGTCTGGTGGTCGATCTCGAGGGGGAGATCGTGCGGGATCTGAAGCCGGTGGTCGGCTATGTGCACACCGGGATCGAAAAGTCCTGCGAGGACAAGAGCTACTGGAAGGTCATCACCTTCGTGGAGCGCATGGACTACGTCTCCTACTTCTTCCAGATGGAGGCCTTCTGTGGGGCCGTGGAGCGGATGGTCGAGTTGGAGATCCCGCCCCGCGCCAAGTACCTGCGCACCATCTTCCTCGAGCTGAACCGCATCCACTCCCACCTGGTCTGGCTGGGGACGACGGGGCTCGACCTCGGCGCAATCTCGATGCTCTGGTACTGCTTCCGCGATCGCGACAAGATCCTCGACCTGTTCGAGATGGCGACCGGCCAGCGGATGCACACCCGCTACTTTCAGGTCGGCGGCGTGATCGAGGACATCCCGCTCGGCTTCGAGGCGAAGCTGCGCGAGTTCATCGCCGACATGCCGGTCAGGGTCGGCCAGTACGAAGACCTGCTGGACCGCAACGAGATCTTCCTGCAGCGCACAAAGGGGGTCGGGATCGTGCCGCGCGAGCGGCTGCTGGAGCTGGGGGTGACCGGCCCGCTGCTGCGCGCCGCCGGCGAGCCCTGGGACCTGCGCAAGGCCTTCGACTATCTCGCCTATCCCGAGATGGACTTCAAGATCCCGGTCGGCACGGTCGGCGACAACTACGACCGCTACCGGGTGCGACTGGCGGAGATGGTCGAGTCGGTGCGGATCATCGAGCAGGCGCTCGACGGGTTGCCGGAGGGGCCTCACATCGCCGACGACCGCAAGTACGTGCTGCCGCCCCGCTCGGAGCTGTCCACCTCGATGGAGGCGCTGATCCACCACTTCAAGCTGGTCACCGAGGGCTACCGCGTGGCGCCGGGTGAGATCTACTACTCGATCGAGTCGCCACGCGGCGAGCTGGGCTGCTACGTCCTCGCCGACGGCTCCGCGAGGCCCGCCCGCGTCCACTTCCGCGACCCCTCCTTCGTCAACCTGCAGGCCTTCAGGGACATGTCGGTCGACGGCTACGTCGCCGACATGATCGCCAGCCTGGGGATGCTCGACCCGATCCTCGGCGGGGTGGACCGATGAGTCACCTGCCGGTCGATCCTGCTGTGAGCGAAGGACGCGTCCCCGATCGCAAGCCCGAGGAGGTACCCGAGCTGCACGAGGTGGACTGCCCGCCGGAGATGCAGGAGCGGATCGAGGAGCTGATGAGCCGCTACCCGGACCGCCGGTCGGCGTCGATCCCGGCGCTGTGGGAGGTGCAGCGCCGCTACGGCTGGTGCACCGCCGAGGGGATTCGGCAGGCGGCGGCGGTGATGCGCGTCACCCCCGCCTACCTGGAATCGATCGCCAGCTTCTACGATCTCCTCCACACCGAGCCGGTCGCCACCCACAAGGTCGCCGTCTGCACCAACATCAGCTGCTGGATGCGCGGCGGTGACGAGCTGCTCGACGCCTTCCGGGCCGCCGCCGAGGGCGAGGACGTGTACGTGACCGGCTTCGAGTGCCTGGGCGCCTGCGACATCGCCCCGATGGCCTCGATCGACGAGCGCTACTTCGGGCCGCTGGAGACGGCCGACGCGGCGACCGCCGTCGAGCAGCTCGCCGCGGGCCAGGAGGTCCTGCCCGAGAAGGCGCTGGAGAGACGGCCGCTGCCGGGAGGGGCCGATGCCTGAGACCCGGCTGCTGCTGAAGAACGCCGAAGACCCGGCGCTGCGCAGCCTGGAGGGCTACCGGGGCTACGGCGGCTACGCGACCCTGGAGAAGGCCTACCGGGAGATGGAAGCCGAGGAGGTGCTCAAGGAGCTCGAAGACTCCGGCCTGCGCGGCCGCGGCGGCGCCGGCTTCTCGATGGGCAAAAAGGCCTCGTTCCTGCCCCGCGGCGAGATGGAGAAGTACCTCTGCTGCAACGCCGACGAGTCGGAGCCCGGGGCCTTCAAGGATCGCGAGCTGATGCAGCGCAACCCCCATCAGCTGATCGAGGGGATCGCGATCGCGGCCCTGGCCGCCGACGCGCGCCACGCCTTCATCTTCATCCGCGGCGAGTACGACCTGCAGGGCGACATCCTCGACGCCGCCGTCGCCGAGGCCTACGAGGCCGGCTACCTCGGCAAGAACATCCTCGGCAGCCGGCGGGACCTGGACCTGGTCGTCCACCGCGGCGCCGGCGCCTACATCTGCGGCGAGGAGACCGCGCTGCTCGATGCGCTCGAAGGGAAGCGCGGCAACCCGCGCCTCAAGCCTCCCTTTCCCGCCGTGCAGGGTCTCTACGGGGGGCCGACCCTGATCAACAACGTCGAGACGCTGTCCAACGTCCCTCACATCATTGCCCACGGCGCCGAGTGGTTCAAAGGCTTCGGCACCGAGCAGTCGCCCGGCACCAAGGTGGTCTCGGTCTCCGGCTGCGTGCGGCGACCCGGCAACTACGAGGTCGAGCTGGGAATCCCCACGCGGGAGCTGATCTACGATCTGGCCGGCGGGCCGCTGGAGGGGCGGGAGGTGAAGGCCTTCTACCCGGGCGGCTCCTCCGCGCCGGTGCTCACCGCGGAGGAGGGACTCGACCTCCCCTACTCCTTCGAGGCGATGGCCGACGCCGGCTCGATGCTCGGCTCGGGCTCGATCATCGTCGCTGACGACAGCGTGTCGATCCCCCACATGGCGCTGCGCACCGCGCGCTTCTACCACCACGAGTCCTGCGGCAAGTGCACGCCCTGCCGGGAGGGGACCAACTGGACCGTGAAGATGCTGGAACGGGTGGTTCGCGGCGAAGCGACACCGATGGACCTCGACATCGTCGCCTCGGTCCAGGAGAACATCATCGGCCACTGCCTCTGTGTGCTGGGCGACTCGATGGCGATGCCGGTGGGCGCGATGGTGCGCAAGTTCCGCGGCGAGTTCGAGGAGGCGATCGCGGCGGCCGAGGAGGCCAGCCGGATCGCCGCCGTCCAGGGCGCCCCCGAGACCCTGGGAGCGTCGACGTGACGCCCCGGGGCAGGGAGATCACCCTGATCATCGACGGGCGCGAGGTCAGCGCCGTCGAGGGCGAGATGCTCCACGATGCAGCCAAGCGGGGGGACGTCGAGATTCCGGTCTTCTGCTACGAGCCGAAGCTCGGCGAACCCGTCGGCGCCTGCCGCATGTGCCTGGTCGAGATCGAGGGTATCCCCAAACTGCAGACCTCCTGCTCGACGCCGGTCCGCGACGGGATGGTCGTCCACACCCGCACCGACCAGGTCAAGGAGGCGCAGAGCGCAGTGGTCGAGTTCCTGCTCGTCAACCACCCGCTCGACTGCCCGGTCTGCGACAAAGGCGGCGAATGCCCCCTGCAGGACATCACGATGGGCTGGGGGCCGGGCCGGAGCCGCTTCACCGACGAAAAGCGCCACTTCGAGAAGCCCGTTGAGCTGTCGCCGCTGGTGGCGATCGACCGCGAGCGCTGCATCCTCTGCTACCGCTGTGTGCGCTTCAGCCAGGAGGTCGCCGAGGACGAGCAGCTCGTGCTGCACGAGCGGGGCGACCGCAGCTTCGTCGGGACCTTCGACGACCGCCCCTACGTCGGCCCCTTCCACGGCAACATCACCGACCTCTGCCCGGTCGGCGCGCTGACCAGCTACACCTACCGGTTCCGCGCCCGTCCCTGGGACATCGAGCAGGCCGGCTCGGTCTGCACCCTCTGCCCGAGCCAGTGCAACGTCAGCTTCACCGTCCGCGACGAGCAGGTGAAGCGCGTCGTCGCCCGCGACAACCTTGACGTCGACGACGGCTGGCTTTGCGACCGCGGCCGCTACGGCTTCGAGATGTTCGCCGCCGAGGAGCGGGTGAGGGCGCCGCGCCTGCGGGGCGGGGCCGAACCGGGATGGGAGGAGGCGATCGCCAAGGCCGCCGCCGGGCTGAGGGCCGGCGGTGAGGCGAGCGGGGGGATCATCGGCGACGCCTCCAACGAGGAGGCCTTCATCGTGCAGCGCATCCTGCGCGAGGCGCTCGGCTCGCCGCACATCGACTCGCGCATCTCGCGGGGACCGTCGCGGGCCACCCTGCTCAACCTTCACCAACCCCAGCTCTCGGCCAGGGTGCGCGATATCGACGACGCCGACGCGATCCTCGTCGTCGGCACCGATCCGCTGCACGGCTCGCCGATCCTCGACCTGCGGATCCGCAAGGCGATCCGCCGCAGTGGGGCGCGTCTTGCGGTGGGGACCGACCGGCCCACCGCTCTCGACGGCGGCGCCGAGGCGGTGACCCGCTACGCGCCCGGGGGCGCGACTCTGTTCCTGTCCGAGCTGGCTGCCGCACTGCGGCTTGGGAGCGAGGGCGGCGCCGCGGCCCCGGTCGCCGAGGTGCTGCGGGGAGCGGAGCGTCCGGTGATCGTCTGGGGCGAGCGGATCGGGCGAGAGGGCGATGGGGCGTTGCGCGCACTGCTCGACGTCTCCTCGGCGCTCGGCTTGGAGAAAGAGGAGGAAAGCGGCCTGCTCGAGATCCCCGAGCTGACCAACGCACGCGGCCTGCGCGAGGCCGGCTGCATGCCCGATGCTGGCCCCGGCCTCTCCGACACGAGTGCTCCGTTTACCACCTCTGGGGTGGTCAACGGAGCAGGCGTGGGTAAAGGCACCGAGGAGATCCGCGCCGCGCTCGAGTCGGGCGAGCTGAAATCGCTGCTCCTGTTCGGCGTCGATCCGCTGCGCGATTTCCCCGACACGGAGGCGTGGCGGCGCGCGCTCGCCGCCGCCGATCAGCTGGTCGTCTTCTCACTCTTCGAGAATGAGACGACGGCCA
>DASUUD010000189.1:0-5639 GCA_036374255.1 Solirubrobacterales bacterium
GAGGTCGAGCACGAGGCGTTTCGTGAGTCGTTCGCCCAATTCGTCGCCAAGGAGCTCGTGCCCGACTTCCTGCAGTGGGAGGCCGACGGGATCGTGCCGCGCGACGTGTTCCGGCGGGCCGGCGAGTTCGGGTTCCTCGGCATGGCGATTCCCGAGCAGTACGGCGGCGGAGGGGTCGACGACTTCCGCTTCAACCAGGTGCTGGGGGAGGAGCTGGCGAGGGCCTCGCTCGCCCTCAACTCGGCGCTGATGCTCGGGGTCGACGTGGTCGCTCCCTATCTGCTCGAGCTGACCACCCCCGAGCAGCGCGAGCGCTATGTCCCCGGCTTCTGCGCGGGCCGCCTGATCACCGCGATCGGCATGACCGAGCCACAGGCGGGATCCGACCTCGCCGCCCTCCGCACCCGCGCGGTGCGCGACGGCGAGGGCTGGCTGTTGAGCGGAACCAAGACCTTCATCACCAACGGCACCAGCGCCGACCTGGTCGTCGTCGCCGCTCGCACCGGCGAGGGCCGCAAGGACGTCAGCCTCTTCCTGGTCGAGGGAGACGCCGAGGGCCTCATCCGCGGCCGCAGGCTGGAGAAGATCGGACAGCACGAGGCCGACACCGGCGAGCTCTTCTTCGAGGAAGTGAGGCTGCCGGCCGAGAGCCTGCTCGGCGAGGTGGGCCGGGGCTTCGCCTACATGATGGAGCGGCTGCCGCAGGAGAGGCTCAGCGTCGCGGTCGCCAACCTCGCCCACGCCGCCGCCATCCTCGGGGAGACGATCGAGTACGTGAAGGAGCGCCATGCCTTCGGCCGGCCGGTGGGCAGCTTCCAGCACAGCCGCTTCCTGATCGCCGAGCTCGACACGGCGATCGACGTCGCCCGGGCCTTCGTCGACAACTGCACCGAGGCCCATGTCGCCGGCCGTCTCTCCGCGGTCGACGCGGCCAAGGCGAAGTGGTGGTCGGCCGAGGTCCAGAACCGCGTCCTCGACTCCTGCGTGCAGCTCTACGGCGGCTACGGCTTCATGGACGAGTACCGTGCCGCCCGCGCCTTCGCCGATGCCCGGGTCACCAAGATCTGGGCGGGCACCAACGAGATCATGAAGGACGTGATCGGGCGGTCCCTGGGGCTGGCCTAGGGGAGGCCCCCGTGGTGGGGGACCTCGACCCGGGTGGTGTAGAGCGAGGCCAGCGGCTCCTCGTTGCCCATCCCCAGGCGCCAGTCCGGCGCCACGCACATCAGCAGGGTGCGACCGTCCTCGCCGCCCAGCATCGCCGCGTAGATCGCGGACCCCTCCTCGGGCGCCGGGATCTGCTCGAGGATCTCGCCGCCGGGGGCGATCCGCGCGCAGCGGGTGTGCAGCGAGTCGCCGGCCCAGATGCAGCCCTCGGCGTCGAGTGTGCAGCCGTCCGGCCCATAGTCGACGTTCGAGTACTGCGCGTCGATCTCTGCCAGCGGCGGGGAGGGGGCGATCTGGGCGTAGACGCGGCGGGCGCTGAGCGAGCCGTCTGGAGCGATCGTGAAGGCGGTCAGCCGCGCGGCGATCGTCTCCGCGACGATCAGCGTGTCGCCGGGCGGCGGGATGGTGATCGAGTTCGGGAAGTACAGGTCCTCGGCGGCGGCGACCACGCTCCCGTCCGGGTCCACCCGCATCAGGGTCGCGCCCCTCGCGGGGTCGCCCGCGTAGAGGTCGTAGCCGAAGCTGTCGACCCAGGCGCGGCCCTCCGAATCGACGCACATGTCGTTGGCCTCACCGCGGGAGAACTCGGAGAGGTCGGCGTATTCGCGAGGCTCGCCGTCGGCGCCGAGCCGCCACAGGCTGTGGCCGGTCATCGAGACGGCCAGCAGGTCGCCGTCCGGCAGCCAGCCGAGCCCGGAGGGCTGCTGGAGGCGGATCTCGCGCTCGATCGTTCCCTCCGGGTCGATGGCGAGCACCCGGCCGCCGCCGGTGTAGAAGTCGGAGACCCACCAGCGGCCCTCGTGCCAGCGCGGCGCCTCGAAGAAGGTGCCACCGCCAAAGAGCTTGGTCAGCTCACGCATCTAGATGCCCTCGGCGCGGGCCTCTTCGATCCGGGACTGGAGTCTCTGCATGCCGGCGAGCCAGCGCTCGGGGTCGGCGGCCCTGCGCTGCATGTAGGTGAGGACCTCGGGGGGGGTGAGGATCAGGAAGCGGCCCGCCTCGATTCCCTCGAGGAGCGTCTCGGCGGCACGCTCCGGGCTGATCGCCTCGCCGGAGGTCAGCTTCGAGCTGGGGTCCTCCCTGTGCCAGGCCTCCAACATCGGCGTCGCGACGCCCAGCGGGCAGAAGCAGGAGAACTCGACCCCGCTGCCGCCGTAGGTGATCTGCAGCCACTCGGCGACCGCGACGGCGGCGTGCTTGGTGACCGAGTAGGGCATCAGGCCGTGGTTGGCGAGCAGCCCGGCGGCCGAGGCGGTCGAGTTGATGTGGCCGCTGCCGCGCTCGAGCATCCCGGGCAGCAGGTGACGCGCTGCCCGGATGTGGGCCATCACGTTGACCTCCCAGATCCGCTGCCACTCCGCGTCGCCGACCTCGGGTCCCCCGAAGGGGCCGGGGATGCCGGCGTTGGAGCAGAAGATCTCGATCGGGCCGAAGCGGCGCTCGGCCTCCGAGACCAGCGCCGCGATCCCCGCGTCGGTGCCGACGTCGGCACCGACGCCGATCGCCGCTGCGCCGCCCGCCTCGATGTCGGCCGCGACGGCGCTCGCCGCCTCGCCGTCGATGTCGGCGAGGACGACGCCCGCCGCCCCGGCCGCGGCGGCTCGCCGCCCCAGCGCCGCGCCGATGCCCCCCGCGCCTCCGGTGACGACGACGTGCCTGCCGCGCAGCTCCACGGGCGTTCAGGCCCCGGCCGGGGCTGCGACCTCGCCCGAGCTCATCGTTTCGACCACTGCCTCGGCGAGTGCCCTGCCATCCAGGTCGGCGGGGGCCTCGCGCATCAGGCCGCCGAGCAGGACGCGGCAGTACTGGCCGGCGATCTCGATCGCCGAGAGGCGGCCCTTCGGCTTGAACCAGGTCCAGGACCAGTTGCACATCCCGAACAGCTGCAGCGCCGCGAGGCGCGGGTCGACGTCCTCGAAAGCGCCGCTCTCGATCCCCCGCCGGATCACGTCGGTGACCATCTCCGAGTAGCGGTCGCGCATCGCCCGCACGTCCGCCATCACCTCCTCGGAGGCGAAGCGGACGATCTCGCGGGCGAAGGCGACGGTCGCCGCGCGGTCGTCGCGCTGGGCGATCATCAGCTGGTAGACGATCAGCTGCAGCTGGTCGACCGGCTCCGGGAAGCGGCTGAGCAGCGCCTCGGCCTCGGCGATGCGGCGGCGCATGTATTCGCTGTGCAGCTCCTCGAGCAGGCTTTCCTTGTTGCCGAAGTGGTGTAGGACGGTGCCCTTGCTGATCTCCAGCGCCTCGGCGACGTCGCGGACGCTGACCTCGTCGTAGCCTCGCTCGGCGACCATCTCGGTGAAGCAGCTGAGGATCTCCTCGCGCTTGCTCTTGCGGACGACGGCGCTCATGGTCCGGCGGGCAATCTATCCGCAGGGTCGGGGACGGGCGCGTTCATGCCAGCAGCTCCCGGCCGATGATGAAGCGCTGGATCTCGGCGGTCCCCCCGCCGATCTGCATCAGCTTGGCGTCGCGCATGTAGCGCTCGACCGGGAACTCGTCGATGTAGCCGTAGCCGCCGAGGACCTGGACCGCCTCGGTTGTGACGCGCATCGCGACGTCGCCGCCCATCAGCTTCGCGGCCGAGGCCAGGCTGCGCAGCCGCTCCTCGCCGGCGTCGAGCCGGGCGGCGACGTTCCAGGTCAGCGCCCGGCAGGCCTCGGTCTCGGTGAACATGTCGGCGAGCTTGCCCTGGATCAGCTGGAAGTCGCCGATCCTGCGCCCGAACTGACGGCGCTCTCCGGCGTACTCCACCGCCGCCTCGAGCGCGCCCCGCGCCAGCCCGACCGACTCGGCCGCGAGCAGCACGCGCTCGGAGTCGAGGCCCTCGAGCAGGATTCGGCGGCCCTCGTCGGGGGCCCCGATCAGCGCCTCGGGGCCGACCTCGCAGTCGTCGAGCAGCAGCTCGCCGGTCGGCGAGCCGCGCCAGCCCATCTTCGAGAACTTCCGGCCGCGGGTGAATCCGGGAGTGTCGGTGGGGACGGCGAAGAGGCCGAGGCTGCGGTCATCGCCCTCGCCGGTGCGCGCGTAGACCAACGCCAGGTCGGCGATCGGGCCGTTCGTGATGAAGGTCTTGGTCCCGCTGAGCCGCCAGCCCCCGTCGGCCGGCCGCGCCCTGGTCCTCATGCTCATCACGTCGGAGCCGGCCTCCGGCTCCGTCATCGCCAGGCAGCCTACGACCGAGCCGTCGATCAGCCCGGGCAGCAGGCGCGCGCGCTGCGCCTCGCTTCCGTGGCGTGCAATGCGGCCGACCACCATGTCGGCCTGGTGCAGGACCGTCGCGGCGGTCGAGAGGCAGGCGGCGGCCAGCTCTTCGCCGACGATGCAGAGCTCGATCAGGCCGAGGCCGGCGCCGCCGTGCTCGGGGGGTGCGGTCGTTCCGAGCAGGCCGAGCTCGGCCGCCCTCTCCCAGCTCTCGCGGGGGAAGCGCTGCTTGGCGTCGATCTCGCGGGCGAGGGGGGCGACCTCGGCGCGCGCAAACTCGCGCACGGTGCGGCGCAGGAGGCGCTGCTCGTCGCTCAGGCCCGGTTCGGCGGGTGGCGGCAGCGGCATCGCTCAGCTCCCGGTGAAGCGCGGCTCGCGGCGCTCGAGGAAGGCGCGGGCGCCCTCGCGGCGGTCCGAGGAATCGAGCAGGGCGGCGAGGCGGTCCTCGACGCGCCGGTTCGCCTCGACGACCGGGAGCTCGGCGTCGCGGCGCAGCGAGTCGACGATCGCCCGGGTGGAGAGCGGCGCGGCCTCGGCAACCCGGCGGGCCAGCGATAGCGCCTCTGCGTGAACCGCCTCCGGCTCCACCGCGGCATTGACCAGCCCCAGCCGCTCCGCCTCGGCTCCATCAATCAACTCGCCTGTGAGCAGCAGCCGGGCGGCGGCGGTGGGGGGGACGAGGCGCGGCAGGCGGGCGAGGCCGCCCGTCGCGGGGATGATCCCGAGCCGGGCCTCCGGGAAGCCGAGGCGCGCCTCGGCGGAGGCGACCCGCAGCGTGCAGGCGCAGGCCAGCTCAAGCCCGCCGCCGATCGCGTGGCCGTTGACCGCGGCGACGGTGGGGACAGGGATCGCCGCCACAGCGTCGACCGCCTCGCGCAGCCGGCGGTTGTAGGCGAGGTTCTCCTCGACGCTCGCCGCCTCGACCTCGCGCAGATCGGCGCCGGCGGCGAAGACGCCCTGGCGGCCGGTGACCACCGCGCAGCGGACCTCCGGGTCCCGCCCGATCGCCTCGGCGGCCTCGCGCAGCGCGGTTGCCATCGCGGCGTCGAGCACGTTGCGGCGCTCCGGGTTGGCCAGCGTGAGAACCGCGACCCGGTCCTCCGCCTTCAGCTCCACGAGCCCCGCTCCCCGTTCGGTCGCCTCCATCAGCGGGCCAGCAGCTGCTCGGGCGCCGGCTGGACCAGCATGATCTCCGGCACGACGCAGTTCGGCGAGAGGCGCAGCAGCGAGCGGACCGATTCGGCGACGTCGGAGGGCTCGATCAT
>DASUUD010000190.1:0-3938 GCA_036374255.1 Solirubrobacterales bacterium
GCGGCCTTGAAGGCGCGGCGGCCCCTGGCATCGAGGCCGCGTGCCGCACTGCGGCGGTAGAAGCGCTCCTCGACCCTGTATCCGTCGGGCTCGGGGACCGGCCCGTAGAGGAAGCGGCTGGTGAGCAGATCGACCTCGGCCCCGGCTCGCGCCAGCGCCGCCGCGAGCGCTCGGTCGTAGGGCGGCGTGAAGGCCGAGGGGTCCACCATCTGGACGTGGATCGGGTTCGGCATCAGGCCGACGATTATCGTGGCGGCCGTGGCACCCGGGCTCTCCTACTGCGTCGTGAACACGAACGGGCGCGAGCAGCTGCTCGCCTGCCTGGACGCGATCAGGGCCACCGATCCGGCCGAAATCGAGAGTGAGATCCTCGTCCTCGACAACGCCTCCGACGACAGCTCGGCGGAGGCGGTGCGCCAGCGGGAGGAGGACATCCGCCTGATCGCGCTGGAGGAGCGCTCCGGAAAGGCCGAGAACGACAGCCGGCTCCTGCGCGAGGCGCGGGCGGAGTTCTGCCTGCTCCTCAACGAGGACTCCGAGCTGCGCCCGGGGGCGGCGGCGGCGCTGGTCGAGGCGCTCGAAGAGGACCGCCGCGCCGGGGCCGCCGGGGCGCAGCTGCTCGATTCCGAGGGTCGCCCCACCCCCTGCGCCTGGCGCTTCCCCGGCGTCGGCACCGCCCTGATCGGCGCCGCCTTCCTGCACCGCCGACTGACGGTTCAGAGCAGGGGAACGCGGACCAGGCGGGTCGATTGGGCGCAGTCGAGTGCCCTGCTCGTGCGGCGTGCGGCGGCCGAGGCGGTCGGCTTCCTCGACCCCGCCTTCTTCGTCTACTACGACGAGTGCGACTTCTGCAAGCGCCTGGCGGACGCGGGCTGGCACACCCTGTTCGTTCCCTTCGCGGAGGCCGTCCATCACGACCAGCTCTCAACCGACCTGGCGGCCGGTCTTCCCCGCATAGTCGAATTCCACCGCAACCGCGACCTCTACATGCGAAAGCACCACTCGCTGCCCGCTGCCCTGGCGGTGCGGGTCCTCACCTCCTGGGCCTACGCGCTGAGGGCGCTCGCCGCGGCCCTCCTCCCCGGTCGGCCGGCGCGCATCCACCTGGCGCACGCCCGCCAGGCGCTGTTCCCGAGTCGCGGCAGCGGCATCAGAGACCGAGTCAGGGGCGGGAGTCCTCGTCCATGATCTCGGCCTCGTAGGCCTCGGGGACGGCCCCCTCGACCGCGGCGGGTCTGCGGCGCGCCTCCTCGAGGCGACGGAGCAGCTCCCGGGGGTGGCGGAGCCGAGCCAGCCAGCTCCTCGCCTCCGCGTTGAAGAAGCCGCTGGCGAGCAGGGCAGCCGGATAGGCGAGCCAGAGCGCGGCCCTCGAGGCCAGGCCTGCCAACCCGTCGGTCGGCAACAGGGCCTCGCCGAGCGCGACGAGCCCGGCCGAGACGAGGACGATCCGCCCCAACCGGGTCCATTCGTAGGGGACGGCGAAGAGGCGCTGCGTGAACCCGTACATCAGCGCGAGCACGACCAGGTATGAGGCGACGAGCGCGACCCCGGCGCCGACGATGCCGAACGGGGGAACGAGGATGAGGTTGAGGACGACGTTGGCGATCAGGGCGGCGATCGTCGCCGGGAAGTTGAACTCGGTGCGCCCGGTGCGGCCGAGGATAACCAGCAGGACCATGTAGAGGGCGTAGAGGGTGACCGCGGTGGAGATCAGGCCGACCGCCTCGTAGGAGGCGAAGAACTCGGGCGCCGCCAGCGCCCGGACGATCCAGCGCGAGAACAGCCACATCCCCACGACCACGAAGGCGCAGGCGGTCAGGAACCAGGTGACGACGACCGCGTAGGCGCGCCGCGCCTCCTCGTCGTCGCGGATCGAGTAGGCGAGGGGAGGCCAGGCGAGCTGGAAGCCGCGGACCAGCACGTTGACGGCCTGGGCGAACTTCACAGCGAGCGAGTAAAGCCCGGCCTCGGCGAGGCCGACCGTGCGGACGATGATGATCCGGTCGACGAAGTTGAGCGCATAGAGCGACAGCTCCGCCGGCATGGTCGGCAGCCCAAAGCGCATCAGACGTCGCAGCAGTCCGCGGTCGATCCAAAGCGAGATCTGGCGCCGGTGGACGACGATCAGGCCGAGCACGAAGGCGGCGCCGCTCACGTAGCTGCCGAGCAGCAGGCCGCGCGCCCCCTCCCCCTCGCCGACCACGAGCACGACCGTCAGGGCGATCGCCGCCAGCACGTTGGCGATCGTGACCCAGAAGAACGCCTTCGCCCGCTCCTCGACCCGGAACAGGGTGAGCAGGTACTCGTGCAGCGTCAGCACCCAGAGCCCGCCGATCGCGATCCGCGTCAGCCCGGGCTGGGATTCGTCGAGCAGGGCTTCGGAGATCGGGGCGGCGAAGGGCAGCGCCGCGATCGCAGCGGCGGTCGATAGCCAGAACAGGGCGGCAAAGGAGGTGGCGACTACGCGCTGCGGGTCCTCGCCGGACTTGTAGTAGAAGCGGAGCAGCGCCTCGATCAGCCCGAGGCGGATCACGATGCTGGCGGCAACGACGGCGGCGAAGAGGACCTCGGCGGCCCCGTAGTCCGAAGGGGTGAGGTAGCGCGTGTAGAGCGGCAGGAGGGCGACCGCGATCAGCTTCGAGAGGATGCTCGCCGCTGTGTAGGCGGCACCCGTGGTGGCCAGGCGGCGCAGGTATCCCGACACGTTCCCGAGCCTATGCGGCGTCGCGGACCGCGGCGCCCGTCAGCGATGCGCCCATCGCCAGGAGGACCCAGGTGATCGGGTCCTCGAAGAAGCCGGCGTAGGCCATGGTGTGCACGAGCAGGGCGCCGAACGCCGCCAGGACGGCGGCGCGACCCACCACCGGGTTCCCCCATAGCCCGTGTGCCATCGCCCAGAGCGCGACCGCGAGCAGGGCGGCGTAGGCGGCGATGCCGATGAACCCCTGCTCGGCGGCGACCGTCACGGGCTGGGTGTGGGAGACGGAGACCGGAGCCTTCCTGGTCGCGATGTGCTCCCGGTAGGCGCGCGGGAAGGAGCCGGCCCCGTAGCCCCAGACCGGCCGCTGTGCAAACAGCTCGAGGCCGCCGGAGACGAGATCGGCGCGGCCGCCGGTGTCGATGTTGATCCGGGTCGGGTTCACCTTCGACACGCCGCCGGCGAAGATCACGACGACGATCCCCAGCACCGCGGCGGCGCCGACCGCGGCCAGCGTCCAACGCACGCTCCAGCGCAGCGCCGCGATAACCGCCAGCCCGCCGAGCAGAGCGGCGAAGCTCGACTGCGAGAAGGTCGGCACCAGGCCGATCCAGAGGACCGCGATCAGGCCGGCCAGCGCCGCGGTCACCCGTCGCTCGTCCAGCCACAGCAACACCGTGGTGGCGATCACGATCGCCAGCGCCAGGTACCTGCCGTAGATGTTCGGGTCCCAGAAGACCGAGTTGACCCGGAAGTAGGTGTGGAACTCGTTGGAGCGGATCACCTGGTCATTCCAGAAGAGGCTCTTGGTCAGGTACTCGATCGAGCCCACCGCCACGAACACCACCGCCTCGATCGCGACAACCCAGAGAACGAGCGTCAGGAGCCGCCTGTTCCATTGCACATCGCGCAGCAGCGCGTAGACCAATGAGAAGGGCACGAAAAAGAAGCAGACGTTTTGAAGCGATTTCGAAAAATCTGGCGAATAGATGGCCTGCGCTGCGTAGAGAAGGACGACGGCTGCGAGAACCCGGGGTAACCATTCGGCGGCGTGCGCGGCGGGTCCCGTCGCGGTGGACGCCGATCCCTCACCCCGGAACTCGCGAGGCGCGGTCGCAAGCAATCCCCCCGCGATTGGGCGGTTGCCGTCCGGGGAAGCGGCCGAATGGATTCCTCGCGAGTCGCGAAGCGCGGCCGCAAGCACTCCCCCCGCGATCACCAGGTAGAGCGGCACCAGCAG
>DASUUD010000191.1:0-9056 GCA_036374255.1 Solirubrobacterales bacterium
CGTACATGTACGGCGTGGCCCTCTCGGCCTCGATTGCAGTGCTCGTCGTCATGTTCGCCGCGGTGACGCTGCTGCCGGCGCTGCTCTCATACCTCGGCCCGCGGGTCGACCGGCTGCGCATCCCCTTGCTCGGACGCACCCTGAGAGCGGAGGGCAACGGGGAGTCGCCGGCGGCGCGTTGGAGCCACGCCGTGCAGCGGCGCCCGTGGCCCGCCGCGATCGCCGCCGCTGCGCTGCTGCTGGTGCTCGCCGCACCGGCGCTCGGCATGCGCCTCGGGTTCCCGGACGCGGGCAACGATCCGCCGGACACCATGACCCGTCAGGCATACGACCTGATCACCGAGGGATTCGGCCCGGGCACCAACGGGCCGCTGGTGATCGCCGCCGATCTGCCCGATCCGGGTGCGAGAGGCGAGGTCGAGGCGCTGGCGAGCAGGCTGCGCGGCGAAGAGGGCGTCGCCTTCGTCGACGATCCCGTCTTCAACGAGGCGGGCACCGCCGCGATCCTCAACGTGGTCCCGACCACCTCACCCCAGGATGAGGCGACCCAGGAGCTGGTCAGGCATCTGCGAGGGACCGTCGTGCCCGACGTGCTGGGTGGGACAGGGGTGAACGCCTACGTGGGAGGGGTCACCGCGGCGCTCGAGGACCAGAGCGACTACATGGTCGATCGCATGCCCCTGTTCATCAGCGGAGTCGTCGGCCTCTCGTTCCTGCTCCTGCTCATCGCCTTCCACTCGCCCCTGATCTCGCTCAAGGCCGGGATCATGAACCTGCTCTCTGTGAGCGCCGCCTACGGCGTGATGACGCTGGTGGCGCAGGGAGGGCCGGTCGGTGAACTGATCGGCATCGATCACGAGGTGCCGATTGCGCCCTTCATGCCGATCATGATGTTCGCGATCCTCTTCGGGCTCTCGATGGACTACGAGGTATTCCTGATCTCGCGGATCCGCGAGGAGTACCTGAAGGACGGGGACACCCGGCGGGCCGTCGCCGACGGCCTGGCTAAGACCGCGCGGGTGATCACGGCGGCGGCGGCGATCATGGTCGTCGTCTTCCTCGCCTTCGTGGCCTCACCGGAAGTGTTCCTGAAGCTGTTCGGGATCGGCCTCGCGGCAGCGATATTCCTCGACGCCACCGTGGTGCGGATGGTGCTGGTGCCGGCCGTGATGCAGCTGCTTGGCGCCCGCAACTGGTGGATACCGGGCTGGCTGGAGCGGATCCTGCCGCGCCTCGACGTCGAGCGCGTCGCGGTCGGGCCGGAGACCCAGCCCGCCGAGAGTCGGCCCTAGTTCGTCCGTGCCGTAGCACCAGGCCCGCCTCTCGGGCGGGCCTGGTGCTCTGCCCGGCGGTTGCTCGAACGAGCTGGGTCAGGGAGAGCCGGCCGCGGTCGCGAGGCGGGCGGGGGCGCCGCTCCAGATACCCGTTGCCGCGGCGTCACGCGCGTACTCGGCGAAATCCCTGGGCTCTCGGCCGAGAACGCGTTGAACGCCGTCGCCGAGGTGGGCATTGCGACCGTCGAGGACCTCGCTGAACACGTAGGTGAGCAGGTCGACAAACTCGACCGGAACGCCGCTCTCGACGGCGTGCGCGGCGTGGTCCTCGACCGAGATGGGCAGGTAGCGCACCTCGCGGCCGGCTGCCGTGGCGATCTCCTCCACCGCTTCGGCGAAGGTCAGCATCCGGGGCCCCGTCAGCTCGTAGGTCTGGCCGACGTGCCCGTCCTCGGTTAGGACGGCGACCGCGACATCGGCGATGTCATCGACATCGACGAACGGCTCGGGGGTGTCGCCGGCGGGAAGCGCCACCTCGCCGCCGAGCACGTAATCCAGCATGTAGTCCTCGCTGAAGTTCTGGGCGAACCAGGCGGGACGGAGGACGGTCAGGTCGGCCCCGGCGTCGCGAACCGCCTGCTCGGCGAGCTCCGCCTCGGGCTCGCCTCGCCCCGCCAGGAGGACCAGGCGAGGGACCCCGCTCCTGACGGCCAGCTCCGCGAATGCGCCCACCGTCTCCACCGCGCCGGGGACGGCCAGGTCCGGGGAGTAGGCGACGTAGACGGCCCCGACGCCGTGCAGCGCCGGCCCCCAGGTGGCTCGCTCCTCCCAGTCGAACGGGGGCGTGCCCGACCGCGAGCCGACTCGCGTCGGCACGCCCCGCGCGCCCAGGCGCTCGACGATGCGGCGCCCGGTCTTGCCCGTTCCGCCGAGAACCAGGATCGGCTTTCTCTGCACTCCATCAGCCATGATGTCTCCTTCCGTAATTAGACTTAGAATCTAGATTCTAAATCTAGACCCTCCGTCTTTATCTGTCAAGCCCCGCGGCTATGCTTCTGGGCGATGGCCACGCGGACCTACACGGCGGCACGCCGGCGGGAAGGACCGAAGAGCATCGACCGGGTGCTCGAGGCGGCCGAGCTGCTGATCAGGGAGGACGCCTTCCACTCCGCCACGATGGATGAACTGGCTGCGGCGGCGGGGGTCTCGCGGGCAACGGTGTTCAACCGCTTCGGCTCGAAGCTCGGGGTGCTGCAGGCGCTGTTCACACGCTGCATGGAGGGACCCGAGATGCGGGCGATTCAGGAGGCCCTCGAGATCGAGGATCCGGTCATATCGCTCGAGAGGGTGATCGAGGCGGCCTGCGGCATCTGGGAGGTCGGGGGATACATCCACGAGCAGCTGCAGGCGATCGTCGTCCTGGAGCCTGGTGCGAGCGCACTGATCGAGGAGCAGAGGGATGAGCAACGCGCCGATCTTCAGGGCCTGACGCGTCGCCTGGCTCGGGCCGGCAGGCTGCGGCCCGGACTCGGTGAAGCTCGGGCTGTCGCGACGCTCCACATGCTCACCAGCCTGGAGACCTTCCTCTGGCTTCGGCGCGAGTACGGCCTCTCGCTGCGCCAGACCCGCGAGACGATCACCGAGCAGGCGCGGATTCTGCTCGGCGGCTGACACGAGCCCGAGCTCGGCGGGAGAAGCGCCGTGCAGGCGCCTTAAACGCGCATATAGCGGAGGTAGACGACCCGGGACCCGAAGGTTCGCGTCTCCAGCAGCTCGAGGCTGATCCTCTCCTCCAGGGGCGGGAAGTAGGGGGTGCCACCGCCGAGCACAACCGGGCACACGAAGAGGCGGAACTCGTCGACCAGGCCGAGCTCGATGCAGGTGGAGGCGAGGCCGGCGCCGCCGACCTCCAGGTCCTTGCCCGGTTCCTCCTTCAGCCTCGCGACCTCGTCGGCGACGCCCTCGCGGAGCAGCCTCCACCCGCCCTCGACCTCTTTCAGCGTGGTCGAGAAGACGATCTTCGGCAGCTCCTTCCAGATGCGGGCGAACTCCAGCTCGTAATCGGGGAGGGACGGATTCTTCTCGGCCGTCTCCCAGACAAGCATCGTTTCGTAGAGCCGCCGGCCGCACAGGTGGGCGCCCAGCTGCCCTACCCGCTCGTTGTGGAACCGATGCAGCTCCTCGTCCGGCGGCGACCAGTCGATCTGGCCATCCGGACCGGCGATAAAGCCGTCCAGCGAGACTGACATCGAGTAGATCAGCTTGCCCATGCCGCCTGCCGTCCCCGGTCCGGGAAGTCGGACTCAGCCCCTGGTTCGGTAGAGGCGCGTCGTGATCGGCAGGAACACCGCGGTCAGCAGTGCCGCCGTGCCGAGGACGATCGCGATGTCGGAGATCTCGACGCCGCCCTGCATCAGCCCGCGCGAGGCGGTCGCGAGGATCGAGATCGGGTTGACGTTGACGAACGCCTCGAGTGCGCTGGGAAGCGTCTCGGGCTCGACGAACACGTTGCTGAGGAAGGTGAGCGGGAAGATGCTCATGAAGCCCGCGTTCATAACCGCGTTGGGCGAGCGCAGGAGCAGCCCCATCGTCGTGAAGACCCAGGAGAGGCCGAAGGCGAAGACGGTGACCAGCAGCATTGCCGCCACCACCCCGGGAACTCCCTCGTCGGGCCGGAAGCCCAGGATCACGCCGAGCACGACGATCACCGTGCCCGCGACCAGGTAGCGGACGCTGTCGCCGAGCAGGGCGCCTACCAGCGGCGCCGGCCGCCAGATCGGCAGCGAGCGGAAGCGGTCCATCACTCCTTTGGTCAGGTCGGTGTTGATCGCAATCCCCGAGTAGACCGTGGTGAAGAGAACCGACATCACCAGGATCCCGGGCAGGATGTAGTCGAGGTAATCGCCGGTCGAGCCGGCGATCGCGCCTCCGAACAGGTAGGTGAACATCAGCACGAACATCACCGGCGTCACCGTCACGTCGAGCAGCTGCTCGGGCACGTGCTTGACCTTGAGCATGCCGCGCCAGCCGAAGGCGAGCGCCGCCGAGGCGGCGCCGGCCCGAGAGGGGCGCGGGCTGGTCGAGAGCGCGCGGTGCAGCTCCGTGCTCTCCAGGGATACGGGGGTCCGCCTGCCGGCGGTGTTGGTGCTCATGCGGCCTGCTCCTCCTCGATCGCAGCTTGGTCTTCGATTTCCTCCTCCTCGGCGGTGTGCCCCGTCAGCGCCAGGAACACCTCGTCGAGCGTCGGCTGCCCGAGCGTGAAGGCAGCGACCCTGACCCCGGAGCGGCCCAGCTCGGCCACCGCCTCGGCGGCCCGGTGGGCATCGGGGCAGGGGCTGCTGATCGCCGCCGGGTCGGGCTCGGGATGCGCCGCCCCGAGCTCGCGGCTCAGCACTCGCTCCGCCTCGGGCCGCTGCTCGGGGTCGAGCAGCTTCACGTGAAGGGCGCCGGAGCCGACCGAGGCCTTCAGCTGCTCGGGCGTTCCCTCGGCGATCACCTTGCCGCGGTCGATCACCGCGATCCCGTCGGCGAGCTGGTCGGCCTCGTCCAGGTACTGCGTGCAGAGCAGGATCGTCGTCCCCTCCGCGGCGAGCGCTCGGACGATGTCCCAGACGAGGTTGCGGGACCGCGGGTCCAGGCCGGTCGTCGGCTCGTCGAGGAACATCAGCTCCGGCGTGACGACGAGGCTGGCGGCGATGTCGAGGCGCCGCCGCATACCGCCGGAGAACCTTTTCACCAGGCGCCCGGCGGCCTCCGAGAGCCCGAAGGCGTCGAGCAGCTCATCGGCCCGCTTCTTGGCCTCGGGTTTGCTCAGCCCCAGCAGGCGCCCGATCAGGACCAGGTTCTCCCGTCCGGTCAGGTCCTCGTCCACCGAGGCGAGCTGGCCGGTAAGGCTGACCCGCCTCCGCACCTCATCGGCGTCGCCGACGATGTCGTGCCCGAGGACGCGCGCCGAGCCCTCGTCGGGGCGCAGCAGCGTCGCGAGCATCCGGATCGTCGTCGTCTTGCCGGCGCCGTTCGGCCCCAGCACGCCGTAGACGGAGCCGCGCCCGACCGCGAGGTCGACGCCGTCGACCGCGGTCACGTCGCTGAAGGATTTGACCAGACCGGTCGCTTCTATGGCCAGTGGTTCCTGCATCGTCATGCAACCGCCTCTCCCTCGCGGGCGCGTTCCAGCTCCGCGATGTCGAGCTTCTTCATCTTCAGCATCGCCTCCGTTGTCCGCCTGGCTCTCTCGGGGTCGGGGTCGCTCATCAGCTCTCCCATTCTGCTGGGAACGATCTGCCAGGAGAGCCCGAAGCGATCCTTGAGCCAGCCGCACTGGCCCTCCTCGCCGCCCTCGGAGAGCTTCTCCCAGAAGTGGTCGATCTCGGCCTGATTCTCGCAGCCGACGACGAAGGAGATCGCCTCGGTGAACTCGAAGTGGGGCCCCCCGTTGAGGGCGACGAACGGCTCTCCTTCCAGCTCGAAGGCGACGGTCATGACCGATCCCTCCTCGCCCGGGCCGGCCTCGCCGTAGCGGGCGATCTCGGTGACCTTGACGTCGTCGAAGACGGAGCCGTAGAAATCGACGGCCTGCTCGGCCTGGTCGTCGAACCACAGCATCGGCGTGATCTGCCTCATCTGAACCGTGCTCCTTTCGGGATTCGAGCTTCTTGGTTTTCGACTGGCGCAACCCGAAGGCGCACCACCAGAGTAGAGACCGCGAACGCCCCGGGAACTCATCGGCCTCGCCCCCTCTTTAGGCTCAAGTGATGGACGACTCCGGCCGCAAGGTGGCGCAGCAGGACCAGGAGCTGGCGGCGGCCAGGGACGGGGACGAAGCCTCCTTTCGACGCCTGGTCGAGCCGCACCGCAGCGAGCTTCACGCGCACTGCTACCGCATGCTCGGCTCGGTCCACGACGCCGAGGACGCGCTCCAGGAGGCCCTGCTGCGCGCCTGGCGGGGCCTGGCGAAGTTCGAGGGGCGCAGCTCGCTGCGCTCCTGGCTCTACCGGATTGCCACCAACACCTGCCTCGACGCGATCGCCCGCCGTCCCAAACGCGTGCTGCCGGTCGAGTTCCCCCCTTCCGATCCCTCCCTCGGTCCCGGCGAACCGCTGGTCGAGTCAACATGGGTCGAGCCCTATGCGGACGACTCCTTCGGGGTCGAGGACGGCTACGCGGCGCCCGAGGCGCGCTACGAACAGCGCGAGGCGGTCGAGCTGGCGTTCATCGCGGCGCTCCAGCACCTCCCCGCCAACCAGCGCGCGGCGCTGATCCTGCGTGAGGTGCTCGGCTTCTCCGCCCGCGAGGCCGCCGAGGCCCTGGACACGAGCACGGCCTCGGTGAACAGCGCCCTGCAGCGTGCCCGCGCCGCGGTGGAGCAGCGCCTGCCCGAGCAGAGCCAGCAGGCGACGCTGCGGGCGCTCGGCGACGACGAGGTGAGGGAGCTGGTCGAGGGTTACATGGAGGCCTGGGAACGCCAGGACGTCGCGGCGGTCGTCTCGATGCTGACCGAGGATGCCGCCTTCACGATGCCGCCGATGCGCAGCTGGTACCGGGGCCACGAGGCGATCCGCGACTTCCTCGCCGGCCAGCCCCTCTCCGGCGAATGGCGCTGGCGCGTTCTGCGGGCTCGGGCGAACGGCCAGGTGGCGCTCGGCTACTACACCTGGGACCCCGAGGCGGACGCCTACCGCCGCTTCGCGCTCAACGTGCTCACCCTCCGCGGCCCGAAGATCAGCGAGGTCAACGCCTACCTGGTGCGGGAGTCGGAGGGCGCCGATCGCGCCACGGTGAAACGGCTCCCCGACGAGCCCGACAACCCCCGCTGGGTCGACATCGCCTTCGGGCGGGTCGGGCTGCCCGAGCAGCTGCCCGCCTAGAAATCACCCCCACGGTCTCCATGAGGTAGATGGAAAACGTCCCCCCACGTTCTCCATGAGATAGATGGAATACGTCCCCCCACGTTTTCCCTGAGATAGGTGGAATACGTCGCGCCACGTTTTCCATGAGGTGGGTGGAACGTCCCCCCACGTTCCATGAGGTAGGTGGAATACGTCGCGCCACGTTTTCCATGAAATGGATGCAAAGCGTGGCGGCGATTCGGGCGGTCGGCGCCTACTCGGGCAGCTCGCGGGGGACGATCCCGATCTCGAGCAGGCGCCCGCCACGCTCGACCCGCAGCGCCAGCTCGTGCCCGATCCTCTCGCCGGACATCAGCCTCTGTAGGTCGCCGACGTCGCCGATCCCCTCGCCGTCAGCCTCGACGATCACGTCGGCGGGCCGCAACCCGGCGCTCGCGGCCGGGCTTCCCTCGACCACCTCGACGATCTCGACCCCATCGCTGCGACCCACCTGGGCGGCGATCCTCGGCGGCAGCGGCCGGGAGCCGCCGGTGACGCCGATGTAGGCGCGGCGCACGCGCCCGTCGCGAATCAGTTCGGAGACGATCCGTCGCGTCGTCTCGTTGATCGGCACGGCCAGGCCCAGGCCGATCCCGGCCACGGCCGTGTTGATCCCGACCGTCCTCGCCAGCCCGTCCGCGAGCGCGCCGCCCGAGTTGCCGGGATTGAGGGCGGCGTCGGTCTGGATCACGTTCTCCACCAGCCTCGTGGCGGAGCGTGAGCGGGTCGGCAGCGAGCGCCCGAGCGCCGAGACGACCCCCGCGGTGACCGATCCGCTGAAGCCGTGGGGGCTGCCGATCGCGACGACGAGCTGGCCGACCCGAAGCATCTCGGCGTCCCCGAGCGTCGCCGGCTGCAGGTCGTTGCCCTGGGCCCGCAGCACGGCGAGGTCGGAGAGCGGATCGGCGCCGACCACCTGCAGTCCCAGCTCGCGCCCGTCGGGGAAGGTCGCGTAGCCGCGGCCCTCGCTGCCCTCGACCACGTGGGCTGCGCTCAGCATGAACCCGTCGGGCGTGATCGCGACCGCGCTGCCGACGCCGGGCGCGCGCCGGCCGCCCCGCGTGCGGCGGAAGACCGCGACGTGGGCGACGGAGGGACCGAGCCGCTCGGCGACCTCGGAGACGGTCCGCGAGTAGGCGTCGAGGGCCTCGGAGTCCGGCAGCCGGTCGTCGAGTGGCGCCGCGCTGCCGTCCCCGGCGGTGGATCCGATCAGGCGAAGACTGGGCACGGATCGAAGGTAGCAACAGCCCCGACTCGCCCTCCGGGGGCACCGTGCGGGCGGTTGGGCACCCTCAGGTGCTCAACTACCCGAACGCCTCGGGGCACATGCGGGCGGTTGGACACCCTCAGGGTGCTCAACTACCCGAACGCCTGGTTGCCCGGGCCGGAGCAGGCGACCCCGAGCACCGGGCAGCCGCGGCAGAGGTCCCAGCTCCGGCTTTCGGGGGGCGCGACCGGGAAGCTGCCGCGGCTGATCTCGCCGATCAGTTCGGCGAGGCGCTTGCGGGCTCGCTCCATCTCGGCGGGGCCGAGCGTGTCCAGCACCGGCTCCTCGGGCCGCTCGAGGAAGACGTAGGCGACCTCCACCTCGTCCGCCCGCCTCGCCTCCGCCACCGCGAGCGCGTAGATCGCCCGCTGG
This sequence comes from Solirubrobacterales bacterium, assembly GCA_036374255.1. Taxonomy (GTDB): domain Bacteria; phylum Actinomycetota; class Thermoleophilia; order Solirubrobacterales; family 70-9; genus VRUE01. Next base: position 8,802 of record DASUUD010000191.1, read on the forward strand.
ATCTCATAGCGCGCCGCGTGCCCCCCGGGCGCCGAGCCGTTCAGCCGGTCGGTCTTGTAGTCGACGACCAACGGCGGTGCGTCGTCGCCCTCGATCAGCAGGTCGATCGAGCCGCGCAGCACCGAGTCGGCGACCTCGAGCGCGATCGGGACCTCGGAACTGGTGCGAGCCGCAGATCCCTCGATCCGCTTGCGGAAGAGGTCGGAGCCGAGCCAGGCGCGGGCCGCCGAGAGCAGCTCCTCGACGAGCTCGACG
>DASUUD010000192.1:0-4593 GCA_036374255.1 Solirubrobacterales bacterium
GGCGACCCAGGCGCAGGCATCGCGCACCCGCTCGCAAACGGATTGGGAGCGGTCGGGCGCCATGCCCGGGAGCCTTGCAGGCGCGACCCCGTCGACTACTGTCAGCGTGATGGAAGAGCGCCAGAGCAACGCCCGCGCGCAGGCCCACTCGGTCCGCCAGGCCGGACCGGACGACGCCCCGGACGTCGCCCGCCTGCTGCACGACTTCAACACCGAGTTCTCGGAACCGACGCCCGAGGTCGCCGTGCTCAGCGAGCGAGCCCGCGCCCTGCTCGGCAACGGGGAGATGACCGTGCTGCTGGCCGGCAACGGCCCCGACGGCCTGGCCCAGCTCCGCTTCCGCCCCTCGGTCTGGACGGGCGCCCTCGACGCCTACATCGAAGAGCTCTACGTGGTCCCGGACCTGCGCGGGCGCGGGATCGGGCGCGCCCTGCTGGAGGCGGCGATGGAGACGGCCCGGCTGCGGGGAGCGACCCACATCGACCTGACGACGGGCGAGACCGACACGGAGGCGCGGCGGCTGTACGAGAGCGCCGGGTTCACCAACCGGGAGGGCAGCCCGGACGGCCCCCCGATGCTCTACTACGAGCGCGAGCTCTGAGCTAAGCGCGGTCGGCGAGCGAGGTGACGCCGCTCTCCTGGGCGCAGTTCGCGCAGCAGAAGATGCGACCGTCGGCCTCGACCCCGTGCCCGATCACCCTGCAGCCGCAGTGCTCGCAGGTGGGCGCCATCGCGTGGATCGCGCACTCGAAGCTGTCGAAGGTCGCGCTTTCGTCGCCGCGCACCACTTCAAAGGTCTTGTCGTACTCGTTGCCGCAAACGTCGCACTTGGCCATCAGATCTCTCTTTCTCCCTGCCTTGCGGTTGCCTACCCCCAAGTCGGGGCGGGAAACAGCGGCCGCGAGCAGGATGGGATGAAGCGAGCCGCCCGGCCTGCTTGAATCGGATCAGGAGAAAGCGAGGAGCTCCCGTGAGCACGACCCACAGGCCCGACCCAACCGAGTCCGTACGCCATCAGCTGCGGCCCCTCTTCGACCAGGTCGTGATCAAGGAGCTCGATCAGGACCGGGTGAGGAGATCCGGCCTGGTGGTCCCGCCGGGCACGCACGAGCCGCCTCCGCAGCAGGGGATCGTCCTGGCGATCGGCCCCGGCCTCGACTGGTGGGCCCAGGCCGGCGTCGAGATGCCGGTGCGGCCCGGCGATCACGTCGTCTTCCCCGCCAGTGCCGGCGTCTGGGTGGAGATCGACGAGGAGCGGCTCCTCGTCTGCAGGGTGACGCAGCTGCTCGGCGTGCTCGAGTCGGCTTCCTCCCCGCCCTAGATTCCGCTCGAAGGGACCGGGTCAGACCGGCGCCCCGGCCGAGAGCGGGGTCGAGGTAACGCGGTAGACGTCCCACTCCTCGGGAACTCCCTTCAGCGTGTGGCGGCCGAGGGAGTCGAAGGCGATGCCCGAGCCGGTGACGAGGTCGCGCACCGTGCGCGAGACCAGCACCGTGCCCGCATCCGCGAGGGCCGCGATGCGGGCGGCCACGTGGACCGCGATCCCGCCGACGTCGTCGCCGATCAGCTCGACCTCCCCCGTGTGCATGCCCGCCCGGATCTCGATCCCGAGCGACGGCATCTCCTCGGCCACGGCCGAGGCGCACTCGACCGCCCGGGTCGGGCCGTCGAAGATCGCCAGGAACCCGTCCCCGGTCGTCTTGATCTCGCGGCCCTCGAACTGCTCGAGCCGCCGGCGCACGAGCTGCTGGTGCTGCTCGAGCAGGTCGCGCCAGCGCCGATCGCCCATGTCGCTGGCGATCTTGGTCGAGTCGACGATGTCGGTGAAGAGCACCGTGGCGAGGACCCGCTCCGGGGCGGGGCCGGGGCGCACCCCGGTGAGGAACTCCTCGATCTCGTCGAGGATCTGCTCGCTGTCGCCCCCGACCCACGGCATGTGGTCTTCGCCCTCCAGCTCGACGTAGCGGCTGCCCTCGATCTGCTCGGTCAGCCATTGGGCGGCGCGGTGGTTGACGGCGCGGTCGCCGCGGCGGTGCATGATCAGGGTGGGCGTCTGAATCAGCGGCAGCGCGTCCCGCACGTCGGTGTCGAGAAACATCTGGAACAGCTGCTGTACGCGCATCGGGCTGGCGGCCTGACGCTCGATCCGGGCCTGGAACTCGCGAGCCTGTCGATCATCGGCGAGGCTCGGGGCGAAGATCTCGATCGTCGCGCCCTGCCCCCAGAGGGGCGAGACGAGCTCGTCGTTGGCCTCGATCACCGCTGCCCTCTCGGGCGCCCAGGGGTAGTCCTCGGCCGCGGTCGAGCGGGCCATCGCCCCCCAGAGCACCAGAGCCGAGGTGCGCTCCGGATAGGTGGCGGCGAAAAGCATGCACATCGTCGCCCCCTCCGACATCCCGAACAGCGCGGCCCGCTCCGACCCGGCGGCATCCATCACCGCGCGGACGTCGTCCATTCGCTCCTCGAGCGTGGGGGCGCCGGCGGCGGGATCGGAGAGACCGGTGCCGCGGCGGTCGAAGAGGATGACCCGGGCGAAGGACCCGAGCCGCTGGATGAAGCGCGCCTGCCGGGGGTTCTCCCAGACCAGGTCCAGGTGCGAGACGAACGGGAAGGCGATGACCAGGTCCATCTCGCCTTCGCCGACGACCTGGTACGCGATGCCGATCTCGCCGCTGCGCGCGTATCGGGTCTCCGGTCGCATCGCTCCCTACACTACGCGCCGCGGCAGGGTGGCTCAACGGGGGCCCGGCCGGCCGGCGCGATCAGCGCCCGCGGCGGCCGAAGCTGTGCCCGGCGGGGACGACGGCCCGCAGCTCGGCGACCGCGCGGCGGCGGAGTTGACGGTCGCCCCGCCGGTTGGGAGGCCGGGGGACAACCGGCTCCAGCTCGCGGAGGTCGGAGACTAGGACGTTGACGGTTCCCTCGCGGCTCTCCAGCCTCCCCTTGGCGCGGACCAGGGGCGCTGTGCGGACCTCGGCGCGGTGGCGCTCGTAGACCGGCGGCGGCACGATCAGGTTGACGGTGCCGCGCTCGTCTTCGAGCAGCATGAAGACGATCCCCTTCGCGGTCTCCGGGCGCTGGCGGGCGACGACCATCCCGGCCACCTCGACGGTGCGGCCGTCCTCGATCCCCTCCAGGTCGGTGCTGCGCAGCAGCTCCGGCCCCAGGCCGGGGCGGATCATCCTCATCGGGTGCTCGCCGAGGGTCATCCCGATCGAGCCGTAGTCGGCGATCGCCTCCCCCCACTCCCCGAGCGGCTCCAGCGGCGGCGCCCCCGGCGTCTCCAGCGGCAGCGCCATTTGCGTGCCCTCCTCGTGGCGCACCCCGGTCCCGGCGACGCCGGTCTCCCACAGCGCTTCACGGCGGCCCCCTGGAGCCCTGCCCGCACTCCCCGCCCGGACAAGTGCCTCGCCAATTGGCTCGGCACTTTGAGTATCCGCCCGTTCGGGGAGCGCGGGCACGGCTCCCCCGGGCCGCGTGCAGACAAGCTGGTCGAGCGCGCCGGCCCAGGCGAGGCGTTCCAGCCCGTCGCGCCCCGCCCCCGAGCGCGAGGCGAGGTCGGCGATCCCCCGGAAGGGCCCGCCCCGCTCGCGCTCGGCGACCAGGCTCTCCATCTCCTCCTTTCGCACTCCCTTCACGTAGCCGAGCCCGATCCGCACCAGCAGCCCGCCGCGCACTTCGCGGGGGGATTCGACGTGGCAGAGGACGCGGCTGCGATTGGCGTCGGGGCCGGCCAGGCGCACGCCGCGCCGCTGCGCCTCGTGGGTCAGCGCGTCGGGCGGGTAGAAGCCCATCGGCTGCTCGTTGAGCAGCGAGCAGAGAAACTCCGGCGCGTAGTGGATCCGCAGCCAGGCCGACTGGTAGGCGAGCAGGCCGAAGGCCGCGGAGTGGGCCTTGGGGAAGCCGAAGCCGGAGAAGCCCTGGATCTGCTCCCAGACCCGCTGCGCCGTCTCCGCCTTCACCCCGCGCTCGGCGGCGCCGCCGACGAAGCGCTGGTGGTGGGCGCGCAGCGCCTCCTCGGAGCGCTTGCGGCTCATCGCCCGCCGCAGCCCCTCCGCCTCCGCCGAGCTGAACCCGGCCAGCGCCATCGCCACCTCGATCACCTGCTCCTGGAAGACGATCGTGCCGAGGGTGTCGCGGAGCACCGGCTCCAGCAGGGGGTGTTCATAGGGGATCTCGTAGCCGGGGTCCTCGCGCAGCCGTTTGCGGCGCTCGATGTAGGGGTGAATGGCGCCGCCCTGGATCGGCCCCGGGCGAACCAGCGCCACCTGCACGGTGAGGTCGTCGAGGTCCTCGGGCAGCGTCCTCGGCAGCATCTGCATCTGCGCCCGGCTCTCAATCTGGAAGACGCCGGTCGTCTCCGCTCGCTGGATCGCATCCCACACCCTCCGATCGTCGAGGGGCACCCGCGAGAGATCGATCCGTTCGCCACGCGTGCGCGCGATCTCGTCGACCGTGCGCTCCACCGCCGAGAGCATCCCCAGCCCGAGCAGGTCGATCTTGAGGAAGCCGGCGTCGGCGCACGAGTCCTTGTCCCACTGGACGAGCTGGCGGCCCTCCATTGCGGCAGGCACGACCGGGACGAGCTCGACG
>DASUUD010000193.1:0-2389 GCA_036374255.1 Solirubrobacterales bacterium
CCGAGAGCAGGGCGCTCTCTGAACGTCAGACGTCATCCGCCGCCCCCGGGCGTGGTTGTCGTCGTCATGACGACCCTAAGCAGCGCCGCGCGGCGGTGTCAAGGTTCCTGAGCATTTCCGGTCTTTTGGAGCGTCGCGGACCCCCAACGATGGACGCCTGTATGAAGCAAAGATCCGAACGAGTCTTCGCAAGGTGCTGTGCAGCGGCTCTTTCAGATCCCCGCCTCCGCAGAACGGATCTAACTGATAGTTGGGGCGATAGTCCCGCCGGGCACGAAGACTAGTCAGGCCTGGAGCGACCCTTCGGATCCTCCGGTTGGTGTGGCCGCATTCCCCTCCTGTAGCCGTTCAGCCTGGCAAACGAACGCGCCCGACAGGATTCGAACCTGTGACCTTCGGTTTCGTAGACCGACGCTCTATCCAACTGAGCTACGGGCGCGGGTGCCGGGCGGAGCCCGGAGGGCGATTCTAGGGGAGGTCGGAGCGCGAGGGACGCGGGGCGGGCAGCTCAGCGGCCCTCGAACTCGGCGTGACCGGGGCCCTTCTCAAGGAAGGTCCGCACGGCGCGCTGAAGATCCTCGGTGGCGAACAGCTCCCCCGCGTCGGAGCGGACGGCCTGGTCGGCGGCGGGGATGCCGCCCTCGCGGAAGCGGCGCAGAATGTGCTTGGTCATCGCGTGGGCGCGGGTCGGGCCTGCGGCCAGCTCGTGGGCGAAGGCGCGCGCGCGCTCGTCGAAGCCGTCGTCGTCATAGACGCGGTTGACGGCTCCCCAGCGCTCCAGTTCCTCGGCGCCGAAGAGGCCGCCGGTCATCACCAGCTGCGCGGCCCGGCCGCTGCCGGCCCGCTCGGCGAGGCGCTGCGTGCCTCCCATCGAGGGCGTCAGGCCGACCACCCTCTCGACCAGCCCGAACTGGGCGGAGCGGGCGGCGAGGATCAGGTCGCAGGCGAGGGCCAGCTCGAAGGCCGCCGTCAGGGTCAGCGCGTGGGCGGCGAAGACGGTCGGCAGGGGCAGCAGTTCGACCCGGTTGACCAGGCCGATCAGCTGGTCCCAAAGCTCGGCGCCCTGCTCGGGAGTGAGCCCCTCGAATTCCTTCACGTCCACCCCGCCGGAGACAGCGCGCCCCTCGGCCCGGAACAGCAGCGCGCGCGGCGGATCGGCTTCCACGGCGCCGACCGCCGCGACCAGCTCATCGAACATGCGGCGGTCGAAGAGATTGAGCGGCGGGCTGTCGAGCGTGACGACGGCGAGCCCGCCCTCCTCGCGCTCCACCCGGACGACCTTCTCCGCGTCACCCATACCCCGCCACAATAGAGCGGAACCCAGGAGAGGAGCGTTCTATGAAGATCGGAGTCTTGGGCACCGGAGCAGTCGGGCAGCGGCTCGCCAGCAAGCTGATCGAGCTGGGGCACCAGGTGACGATGGGGTCGCGCTCGGCAGACGGGGAGGCGCTGCTGGAATGGGTGCGGCAATCGGGCGAGAACGCGCTGGGCGGCGCATTCGCCGAGGCCGCCTCCGACGGCGAGCTGGTCTTCAACTGCACAGCGGGGACCGCGTCGCTGGAAGCGCTCGAGGCGGCGGGCGCCGAGAACCTCGCCGGCAAGGTCTTGGTCGACGTCTCCAACCCTCTCGACTTCTCGGGTGGGATGCCGCCGACGCTGACGGTCTGCAACGACGACTCGCTCGGCGAGCAGATCCAGGCCGCCTTCCCCGAAGCCCGGGTGGTGAAGACGCTCAACACCGTGAACAACGTGGTGATGACGGACCCCGGCCGCCTCCCCGGCAGGCACAACGTCTTCGTCTGTGGCAATGAGGAGAGGGCGAAGGCCGAGGTGACGGAGTTGCTGGAGAGCTTCGGCTGGCCGCCCGAGGCGGTCATCGACCTGGGCGACATCAGCGCCGCCCGAGGCATGGAGATGTACCTGCCACTCTGGGTGCGCCTGATGGGGACGCTCGGGACGGCCGAGTTCAACGTCCAGGTGCGCGTGCCCTGAGGTCAAGCCCTGATGCGACCGCGTGCTCGGCCCAATCGAACAGGCGGGGCACCCGCCGGAGTCCGCCGAGTCAGGGCACCCGGTGGACCTCGAACAGGTTGGTCCCCAGCTCCTGCTCGGGCAGGCCGGCGGTGATCGCGATCAGGTCGCCCGAGCGAGCCACGCCGTGGGTCGCCGCCAGGGCGGCGCATTCGTCGAGCAGGCGGTGGATTTCCGTCTCGTGCTCGCTCAGCACCGCCGTCACACCGAAGAGGAGATTGAGGCGGCGCACCGTCTCGACCCGCGGCGAGATGGCCAGCACCGGCACGTTTGGGCGGTGGGCGGAGACGAGACGGGCGGTTCGGCCGCTGCGCGTCGGCACGACCAGCGCCGCCAGGTCGAGCCGGTAGACGGCGCC
>DASUUD010000194.1:0-7977 GCA_036374255.1 Solirubrobacterales bacterium
TTGGCCCATTCGGTTACGTTGAGCGAACAGACGCCGACGAGCAAGGAGTCGAAGTGGCCGAGAAAAGCTTTGCCGACGCTCTCAACGAGCAGATCGCCAACGAGTTCGCCGCCTCCCAGCAGTACGTCGGGGCCGCGGTCTACTACGACGCCGAGACGCTGCCGAGGCTCGCCGGGTTCTTCTACCGCCAGGCGCTCGAGGAGCGCGAACACGCGATGATGATGATCCAGTACTTGCTCGACGTCGGCGACGAGGTGAAGATCCCCGACATCAGGTCGCAGCAGACGAGCTTCGACGACGGGGTCGCGCCGGTGCGGATGGCGCTGGAGCAGGAGAAGCGCGTCGGCGAGGAGATCTACGCCCTCTTCGAGCTGGCCCGGGAGGCCAAGGACTACCGCGCCGAGCAGTTCATGCAGTGGTTCGTCAAGGAGCAGGTCGAGGAGGTGGCGCTGATGAGCGACCTGCTCAACGTGGTCGAGCGGGCCAAGGACAACCTGCTGCTTGCGGAGGACTACATCGCCCGCGAGGCGCCGGGCGAAGGGGAGGGAGATGTGACCGCCCCGCCCGCGGCAGGTTCAGTCGGCTAGGGCGGAGCCCAGCCAGCACCGAGATCCGTTGATTCCATGGACGGGTGAGCGCCTGACTGCTACGTTCGCTGCACCAGCACTTGGAGGTGCGCGTGGGCCGAAGGGGAATCATCGGGGTCGCCGCGGTAGCGATGCTGCTGTGCACCGCAACCCCCGCCCAGGCTGAAACGACCGTCATCGACTTCGACGAACTGGCGCCCGGCACGACCGTGACCTCGCAGTCGGGCGTCAACTTCAGCGGCGAACCGACGGTCTTCAAACCCGTCAACGTCGCCACCTTCACCCCGCCGAACGCCCTGCACACCCAGGGGTCCTGCGGCGGCGGCGTCTGCCCGAGCGGCGCCCACAAACTCGAGATCACCTTCGACAAACCGGCCGGATCGGTTAGCTGGCGAGTCGGGCTCGACGACGAAACGGCGGAAACCGAGTTCGGTGAGGCCGCCGAACTCGTCGTCTACAACGCGGACGGCACGCCGGTGGGCACGAGCGGCGAGATGGATCTCGGCTTCAACACCTACCAACCGATCACGACCGAGGTGGGCGCATCCTCGGAAAGCGCTGACATAGTCCGCGCCGTGCTGACGGTGGGAGTTGGAGGGACCCCCCCGCGTCGGGTCAACGTCGACCACCTGGTGTTCACCGACGAATCGGTCCCACTCGCTCCCCCGACCGTGCGGATCACCACACCTCTGAACCGTCAGGAATTCGATCGCACTGAGGACATCAGAGTTTCGGGCAGTGTCACCGCCCCCGCGGGCTTGCTCCGCTTCTGCCTCAGCACCCACTACATGCCGCCGAGCTTCCCGGCTCAGTGCCGGGGGCTCGGGTCACTCGCCCCGGACGGAACGTTCACAAACCTGCGGGTCGGCCCCTTCGTCTCCGGCAACAACTACATCGCGGCCTGGGTCGAAGACCGGCGGTTCCGAAAAGCCAGCGCGTCGATCACAGTGGAGCTGCGGCAGAACGACCTGCGGGTGACCAACATTGAAGTCAACCAGGGGACGCAGCCGTGGCTTCCCAATCCGACTCCGGCCGACAACGACGACGTCGCGCACACCGCCGAGTACAACGGAGTTCAGCTGATCAGCCATAAGAGCACGGCTGTCCGGGTCTGGACGGCGGCACGTCTCGACGCGGCCGGAACCCCGGTGCGCGGAGCATCCGTCTATCTCTACGGCGAAAAAGCCGATGGCACGCCCCTTCGGGGAAGCCCGGTCCCGGCGATCGAGGGCACGCGCGACCTCGGCCCCTCGCTCTCCTATCCGACGATCGATGCGCGAGCCCGGTCGGATCCGAGCAGCTCGTGGACCTTCGTCGTGCCCTACTCCTGGCAGCTCACGGGCGGTCCGATCACTCTCCGCGCCGTGGTCAACCCTCCCCACGCCTTTCCCCGGGTGAATGAATGTGACGGCTGCGGCGCCAACAACACCCTGCGCCTCACAGGTGTGCGATTCCAGCGGCCCGGCACACTGGACATCTGGCCGTTCAGGGTCATCTGGCGCGACGGCGAAGGCACTCTGAAGGCACCCCCGGAGAGGCCCTATGCGACCTTCCGCGAAGTCCGGAAGATGTCGCCGTTCCACCTCGAAGTCCACCCTTACCAGGGCGTAATCAACGCCCAGGCGATCGCCGAAGACACGAGCCTCGACGGCGACGGGATGACCTCGGCGATCTACGACCGGCTCACCGACGCAGTCGACATCATGGGCTACCCCGGATTCCTGACGCTCGCCGTCAACCGCGGCCTGGGGCCGGGAGTGACGTCGGAACACTTCTCCTGGAGCAGCTTCACGATTCGCACCTACGCCGTCGTCAACGACCTTCGGCCCTTCACCTCGGTTGCGCATGAGATCTACCACGGGATCGAATTCGACCACGCGGGTCGCAACTGCGATGACGCGGTGGGGCGCGGAGGCGCCGAGCCCTGGATCCCCGACGAACGGGGCCTCACCCAGAGCATCGGCGCGGACGTTTCGTCGCTCTTCGGGCCGCCGCCGCGACGATTGAAGCTCTTCGGATTCTTCGACGAAGAAGGAAACCCGATCGAGTACTTCGACTTCATGTCCTACTGCGCGGGCGAGGGCAGCTCCTGGATCTCGGCACTCAACTGGTTCCGCTCCGTGGGCGAGGTCGCCCGCCACGGCCGCGCATCGCGGGCCGTCGCGAGCGGAAACCGGGCGGAGGCATCCGCCGCCGGGCCCAACCTTGGCGTCACCGCCTCGATCGGCGCCGGCGGCGGTCAGATCCTCCGAGTTGAGCCACGCGGCGGCCGTGTTACCGATCCGGTGCCCACCAGCGACGTCATCATCCGCGTGCGTAACGGCGCGGGCGGGATCGTCTCTGACACTCCGGTGCTGGCACGACCCACCCACATCGACACCGGCGGCACCGGCACCAACGTGGTCCAGGTGAGCGCGGTGGTTCCCGCCGCCCGCGGACGGACGGTCGAACTGCTCAAAAGCGGAGCCGTGCTCGACACGCACAGCCGCAGCAACTCGACCCCGAAGGTGAGGCTGATCGCGCCTCGCAAAGGTGCACGGGTCGGCTCCAGGCGCGCGCTTCGCGTCCGCTGGCGGGCACGCGACGCAAACCGCGACCCGCTCCTCGCGTCGCTCGACTTCTCCGCCAACGGCGGCAGGAGATGGAGGCCGGTGGCGACCGGCCTGAAGGGCCGCAAATTCGCTCTGCCGCTCTCCTACCTCGCGCGCTCGCGCAACGCACGGCTGCGGGTACGGGTGAGTGACGGCTGGAACGAGACGGCATCGGTCTCCGGTCGCTTCAGCGTCGCCGGGCCGGCGCCGCAGGTGTCGATCGAGCTACCGCGCAACCGCACCCGACTGCGGGCGGACGAGCCGCTGAACCTCGAAGGGATCGCGTTCGACGACCGCTCCCGAGCCCTGGAGGGACGCAGTGTCAAATGGTTCGACGGACGAAGGCTGCTCGGCCGCGGTACCCGCACAACCGTGTTGAGTCTGCGGCCCGGAAGACACACCATCCGGCTCGTCGCCCGAGATCGGAGCGGTCGGGCCGGTCAGGCGAAGGTTCGCGTGATCGTCACCCGGGTGAAGCCGACGTTCCTCGTGTTGCGGGCACCGAAATCAGTGTCCCGAAGGGCTCGCCGGGTCGCGATCCGGGCCGCAGCCTCGCTCCCCGGCACCCTGGCGATCGGTCGCACCCGGTACAAGATCGACCGGCGCACCCGACGCTTCCGAGTGCGGGTGAAGCGGGGGCGCAAGCCGCTGCGCCTGCGGCTCGTGCTGCGGGCAGGCGGGCGAACCACGCGGGCGACGCTGCGAATCCGCCGGCGCTGATCTGCGAGGTGCCGAAAGCGTTCCACACCACGCCGGTCACGCCTGTCCAAGCCATCCCGCCCGGCTTCGCAGGGCGCGGATGCGGCGGAACTCCGCGATGTCCTCGCGCAGGGCCGCGGGGGCCGGGGCGGGCAGGAAGCGGGTGGGGAGCGGCGACTCGGCGACTCCCTGGTCGCTGCGAGTGACGCGATAGGCGCGGGCGCCCCGGCGGGAGGTCACCGCGGAGGGCGGGCCTCGGCCCTCCCAGATCAGCCCCGCGTGGTCATCGAGGCCGTAGCCGCCCGGCATGCCTTCCCCGACGGCGTCCAGATATGCGGCCCGCCGCTCCGGCTCGTCGTTGTAGTGGACGCAGAGGCTGCCGCTCAGCAACCCCATGCCGGCCGCGGGCACGGGGCGGCCGGAGGAGGTGGTGACCCCGGCCTCGAACCAGCACATCGCCCCGGCGCTCTGCCCGGCGAGCACTACCCCCCGCCGCCAGGCGAGGCTGAGAATCGCCTCCAGCCCATGGGCCTCCCAGACCGCCAGCAGGTTGAGCAGGCTGCCCCCGCCGACATAGATCAGGTCCTGCGCGAGGAGGTGGTCGTGGAGCTCCATCGGCCGTCGACCGAGCCGGAACAGGGAGACGTCGGAGGGCTCGCAGGGACGCTCGCCGAAGGTGGCGTAGAAGCGTCCGATCAGCTCCGCCGTATCGCCGCTCGCGGTCGGCAGGATGCAGATCCGCGGCCGGCCCCCGGCGCGCTCGGTCCCCAATCGCAGGATCAGCTCGCAGACGGCCCGGTCGGGCGGGCGCGGGCTGAAGTCGTGGCCGCCCAGTGTGAGGATGCGGGGGGTCACGACCACGCCTAGGCGACGATCGCGGTCGACATGGCCTCGGGCAGCGGCGTCACCGGCGCTCCGCCCGGGTCGCCGAGGTAGCGCGTGGCGATCCGCATCTCCACCACCCTGCCGCCTTCGGCGTCGAGGCGGTAGCCGCGGGCCGGCGGGCGGGAGGCGACGACCCGGAGCAGCTCGCCGGTCACGAAGTGCAGGGCCGCGCCGTCCTCCGCCGCATAGCCGGCTCGCATCCCCTCGCGCAGGAAAGCGTGGTAGGCGAAGCGGCGGCGCGACCCGGGCTCGTAATGGACGCAGTTGCTGAACGGCAGCAGCCCCAGGCCCTCGACCCGGCGCGGGACGCCGTGGAAGCCGGTCAGCGCCTCGGCGAACCAGCAGAGCGATCCCGCCGAAAGGCCGCAGAGGACCACCCCGGCCTCCCAGGCCTCGCGCAGGATCGCGTCGAGCCCGTGGGCCCCCCAGGTACCGAGCAGGCTGATCACGCTGCCACCGCCAACGTAGATCAGGTCCTGCGAGAGAAGGCCGCCCGCAGGTCCGCCGCCCCCCGCTCGCGGCGGAAGAGCGAGAAGTGGCTCACCTCGCAGCGCTCCGCGGAAAAGGCGCGGTAGAAGCGGACCACGTAGTGGTCGGCGTCGCCGCTGGCGGTGGGCAGGAAGCAGACCCGAGGCCGCTCCGCCCCGCAGAGGCCGAGGACGTAGTCGTCGAGCAGCGGGTTCCCCGACTCCATCGAGAACCCACCCCCGCCGAGGGCGACGATCTGGCGCAGCGGAGCCTCCATCGCAAAATGGTCGCGCGCGCCGGCCGCGCGGTCCTTGTACAGCGGTCGGAACTTCGCTGCGCCGCCCTCTCTCGCATGTACAGTGGCGCCGGATGACCATGCGCAAGGTCCGCCGCGCCGACACCGGCAAGCTCACCAACACCACCTACAGCAGCCGCTACTTCACCGAGGAGGTCCCGGAGCATCGGATCCCCGACGGGTCGATGCCCGCCCGCGCCGCCTACCAGCTGATCCACGACGAGCTGAACCTCGACGGCAACCCGTCGCTGAACCTCGCCTCCTTCGTCACCACCTGGATGGAGCCCGAGGCCCAGCAGCTCGCCACCGAGACCCTCAACCGCAACTTCGTCGACCAGGACGAGTACCCGCAGACCGAGGAGATCCACCACCGCGTGGTCAGCATGATCGGCGACCTCTTCAACGCCCCGGCCGACGGGCAAGCCTGCGGCACGGCGACGATCGGCTCCTCGGAGGCGATCATGCTCGGCCTGCTCGCCCACAAGTGGAGCTGGCGCAAGCGGCGCGGCGATGACAGCGCCCTGCCCAACATCGTCTTCGGCGGCGACGTCCACACCTGCTGGGAGAAGTTCACCCGGTACTTCGACGTCGAGCAGCGGGTGATCCCGCTCACCCCCGACCGCCACGTGATCGGCCCGGACGAGGTCGAGCCGCACATCGACGAGAACACGATCGCGGTGGGGGCGATCCTCGGCACCACCTTCACCGGCCAGATCGACGACATCGCGGGCATCGACGAGCTGCTGCGCGGGGTGAAGGAGGAGAAGGGCTGGGACATCCCGATCCACGTCGACGGCGCCAGCGGCGGCTTCATCGCCCCCTTCGCCTACCCGGAGGTGAAGTGGGACTTCCGGCTCGAGCAGGTGCGCTCGATCAACGTCTCCAACCACAAGTTCGGCCTGGTCTACCCGGGGATGGGCTCGGTCGTCTTCCGCGACATCTCCACGGTGCCGGAGGAGCTTGTCTTCAAGATCAACTACCTGGGCGGCGAGATGGCCAACTACAGCCTCAACTTCAGCCGCGCCAGCAACGCGGTGCTGCTCCAGTACTACAACTTCCTGCGCCTCGGCCGCAGGGGCTACGAGCGGATCGCCGGCAACCTGATGGAGAACGCCGGCGAGCTGGAGAAGGCGCTGACCGAGACGGGGCGCTTCGAGCTGCTCAACGACTCCCGCTACCTGCCGGTGGTCGTGGTGCGGCCCACCGCGAGCAAGGGCGGCCTCGACGTCTTCGAGCTGTCCGAGCGGCTGCGGGAGCGGGGCTGGATCGTCCCCGCCTACACGCTGCCGCCGAACGCCGAGTCCGTGGCGGTGCTGCGAATGGTCGTCAAGGAGAACTTCAGCCGCGACATGGCCGACGCGCTGGCGGGCCACATCGACGCGGCGCTCGCGAGGATGGCCGGAGCACCCTCCCCGCAGGCCGAGGCGGCCGGAGCCACGCAGCGGCGCATCTGCTGAGCTCAGAGAATCTGGCCGTCGACGAAGCCGGCTAAGAGGACCAGCCAGCCGCCGATCTCGGCGACGATCAGCCCCAGCATCGAGGCGTGCAGCCCGGGCATCACCGGCTCGCGGAACTGGTTGTCGGTGTCGCGCCGCCAGCCGTGCACGTTGTAGTCGGCGACCGCGATGAAGAAGTAGACGGTCAGCGCCGCGGCCGCGATCAGGTTGATCACCGTGCCCCAGCCGCTCAGCTCGACGAAGGTCGCGACCAGCAGCAGGGCGAAGCTGTAGAGGAGGGCGGCCCGGTGGGCGACGTCGGTGTAGGGGTGTGCGACGGCCTCCTCCGAAGTGCGGATCTGGCGGTACTTCATCACCCCCAGCAGAAGGGCCCAGAGGAACATCAGCCCGGCGGCGAGCAGGACCGCCTTGGTATCGCCCCCGAGCTCCATCGACCCGATGCTACTGTCGTCAGATGACCAAGACGGCGCTTGTCACCGGAGTCGATTTCGTCTCGCTGCCGACCCAGGACCTGGACGCCGCAACGAGCTTCTACCGCGACGTGCTCGGCCTGGAGCACTCGACCACCTGGCAGAAAGACGGCCAGGATCTGCTCGGCGCCGAGTTCGAGACCGGCACGGTGACGATCAGCCTGATCGCCTCCGAGCGCCTCGGCCTCCCCTTCCAGGCCAACAAAGTCCCCGTCGCGCTGCACGTCGACGACGTCGAAGCCGCTCGCGGCGAGCTGGAATCGCGCGGAATCGAGTTCGCCGCGGAGACGATCGACAGCGGCGTCTGCCACATGGCCTACTTCCAGGACCCCGACGGCAACGCGCTGATGCTCCACCATCGCTACGCGCCGTTCCCGGACCGGGACTGAGGCCTGGCGGGTCCTAGCGGCGCCGCGGCTGCTTGATCCTGAACTTCAGGATCTTCTGGCTCGAAGCGTTGCCGGCACGGTCGGTTGCCGTCGCCCTGGCGCGGAAGCGGCCACCCTTGCGCAGGCGCTTGAGAAG
>DASUUD010000195.1:0-2880 GCA_036374255.1 Solirubrobacterales bacterium
CGCCGCCGCCGACCATCTCATCGTCTTCTCCACCTTCGAGAACGAGACGACGGCGATGGCGGATGTCGTCTTCCCGCTGGAGACGCACGCGGAGAAAGACGGCACGGTCACCCACCCCGATGGCCGCCTGCAGCGGGTCCGCCCCAGCGCCGCGCGCCCCGGCGACATCCGCCCCGGTTGGGGGGCGCTCGCCGAGCTGGCGCTGGCGCTCGGCCTCGACACCGGCATCGACTCCCAGCCGTCGGCTTTCGAGGCCCTCACCGAGTCAGTGCCGTTCTACGCCGGGATCACTGACAGCGATATCGGCGGCCGGGGTGTGAGGTGGCAGGATCGCCCGGCAGCTTCCGCGTCCCCGGGTGCCGAGCAATCCGCCTCTGTGCCTGGAGGGCCGTCCGGTGCCGGTTCCGCGGACACTCAGCGCGAAAGCGCGTCCGCGGAGCCGGTACCGGACGGCCACACCGACGGAGAGCTGATGCTTGGCACGTATCGCGATCTGTGGGTGGGGCCGATTACGGAGTTGAATCCGCCGTTGAAGTTCCTTCAGCCGCAGCAGAGGGTTGAGGTGTCGGTGGCGGATGCCGAGCGCCTGGGGCTGCAGGACGCCACCGAGGTCCGCGTCGCCCGGAATGGCACCGCCGTCTCCGCCAAGGTACGGGTCAAGGAACGGGTCCAGGAGGGCGTGTGCTTCCTGGTCGAGGGGGTTGCCGAGGGCAACGCGAACACGCTGCTCAACGGCGCCCCGGCGACGGTGAGGATCGAGAAGGTGAGGTCCTGATGCTGCCGGTTGCCGACACGGGGTACGTCGAAGCGACCTGGATCATGATCCTCAAGTCGCTGGTGATCTTCGGGGTGATCTTCGCGATCCTGCCGGTGATGACGGTCCTGGAGCGGAAGCTGATCGGCCGCTTCCAGCACCGCTACGGCCCCAACCGCGTCGGCCCCTTCGGACTGCTGCAGCCACTGGCCGACGTCGGAAAGCTGCTGGGCAAGCAGGGCTTCCGGCCGGAGGGTGCGATCCCGACCCTGTTCCTGCTGGGGCCGTTGCTTCCGGTGCTCTCAGGGGTGCTGGCGCTCGCGATCATCCCCTGGGGTGACGTGCAGGGCGACGTCGGCCTCTACGGGATCGACGTCCCGATCGGCGTCCTCTACTTCTTCGCGGTCGGCTCGCTTGCCTTTTACGGGGTGCTGCTCGGAGGCTGGTCCTCGGGCTCCAAATACAGCCTGCTGGGGGCGATGCGGGGCGCCGCACAGCTGATCTCCTACGAGATCGCGATGGGCCTGGCGCTGCTCGGCGCCGTGATGATGGCCGGCTCCCTCTCGCTGGTGGACATCGTCCGCGAGCAGGGAGCGCTCTGGTTCGTCGTCCCCCAGTTCGTCGGCTTTCTGATCTTCATGCTGGCCGGCTTCGCCGAGACCAACCGCGCCCCCTTCGACCTGCCGGAGGCCGACGCGGAGCTGGTCCAGGGCTACCAGACCGAGTATGGAGGGATGCGCTTCGGCAGTTTCCTGCTGGTCGAGTACATGGAGATCATCGTCGTCTCGGGGATCGCCGCCGCGATCTTCCTCGGCGGCTGGATGGGCCCCGGCCCCAGCTTCCTGGACCCGATCTGGATGCTGCTGAAGATGTTCGCCCTGGTGATCTTCTTCATCTGGGTGCGGGCGACGCTGCCGCGGCTGCGCTACGACCAGCTGATGAGCCTCGGCTGGAAAGTGCTGCTGCCGCTGGCGACCCTGAACCTTCTGGTCACCGCCGTACTGGTGGTGGTCACATGACCCGGTTCCCCTACCTCGAGGATCAGGACGAGGTGGAGGTCCAGCGCGGGCCGGACCCGGGCGGGGCGGCCGGCGCCTACCGCGCCTTCGGCGAGACCCTGCGCGGGCTGAAGACGACACTGGCGCGGCTGATCGAGGGCCCGCTGACGATCGAGTACCCGGAGGAGAAGACCCCGGTCTATCCCCGCTTCCGGGGTCGCCACAAACTGCATCGCTTCGAGGACACCGGCCTGGAGAAGTGCGTCGGCTGCTCGCTCTGCGCCGCCGCCTGCCCGGCCGACTGCATCCGCGTGGTCGCCGCCGAGAACGTCCCGGGCGAGCGCGTCTCGGCGGGCGAGCGCTACGCGGCGGTCTACGAGATCAACCTCTCGCGCTGCATCTTCTGCGGCTACTGCGAGATCGCCTGTCCTTTCGACGCGATCACGATGGGCCACGACTACGAGATGGCCGATTACGACCGCGACGACCTGATCTTCACCAAGGAGATGCTGCTCGCCGACTCGATCGAGCGAACGCCGCTGAGGGCGGAGGGCGAATAGTGGAAGAGGTGCTCTTCTTCATCGCCGCGCTCGGCGCGCTGGGCGGTGCAGTGGGCGTCGTCGCGGCGCGCAACCCCTTCTACGGAGTCCTGGCGCTGATCGTCCACCTCTTCTCCCTCGCGGTGCTCTTTCTGCTGCTCAGCTCGGCCTTCATCGCCGCAGCGCAGGTGGTCGTCTACGCCGGCGCAGTGATGGTCCTATACGTGTTCGTCGTCGCCTACGTCGGCGAAGGGGGTGAGTCGGCCTGGGAGCCGATCCCCGGCCAGCGCCTCCTCGCGCCGCTGTTGGGGGCGGCGCTGTTCATCGAGCTGGCGATCGCACTGCTCGCCTCCTCGCTGCTGGCGCTCGGCGAGGAGGGGCCGGCCGTCGATCCGGGCTTCGGCGACCCCGCCGCGATCGGCACCCTCCTCCTGGAGAAGTTCCTCGTCCCCTTCGAGGCCGCCTCGATGCTCCTCCTCCTCGCCGCCGTCGGCGCCGTCGTCCTCGCCGGTCGCCGGGAGGATGGTGTGGGAGGGATTGGGCCGGATCGCGTCAGCAGGTCTTCCGAGGCGGACGACGGGGGTCTGGC
>DASUUD010000196.1:0-3921 GCA_036374255.1 Solirubrobacterales bacterium
GCCGCGAGAACCTCCCCGAGGACGTCGATCTCGTCGTCGGCGCGATCGAGGACCCGGCGATCGTCCGCGAGGCGGTGGAGGGCTGCGACGCCGTCGTCAACTTCGCCGCCGAGTCCCACGTCGATCGCTCGATCGACGACCAGGACGCCTTCGCCCGCACACATGTGACCGGCACCGGCATCCTCCTCGACGCCGCCCGCGAGCTGGAGGTGGGCCGCTACCTCCAGGTCTCCACCGACGAGGTCTACGGCTCGATCGAGTCCGGCTCCTTCACAGAGACCTCGCCGCTCGATCCCTCCTCGCCCTACTCGGCGACCAAGGCGGCCGGGGACCTGCTCGTCTCCGCCCACGTCCATACCTACGGGATCGAGGCGACGATCTGCCGCGGCTCCAACAACTACGGCCCCCGCCAGTACCCCGAGAAGCTCATCCCCCTGATGGTGCTGAACGCGATCCACGGCGATCCCCTGCCGGTCTACGGGGACGGCCGCCAGGTGCGCAACTGGCTCTACGTGGAGGACTTCTGCCGCGGCATCCACGCCGTCCTGCTCGGCGGCCGCCCCGGCGAGGCCTACAACGTCGGCGGCCCCGACGAGTGCGAGAACATCGAGGTGGTGCGCCGGGTGATCGAGCTGACCGGCGCCGACGAGTCGCTGATCGAGCACGTCGCCGACCGCCCCGGGCACGACCGCCGCTACTCGCTTTCCTCCGAAAAGATCCGCGAGGAGCTGGGCTGGAAGCCCGAGGTCCACTTCGCGGATGGCCTCGAGCGCACCGTGCACTGGTACCGCGACAACGAGGACTGGTGGGGCCCGATCCGCTCCGGCGAGTACCGCGACTACTACGAGAAGCAGTACGGCCGGGCGCTGCGCTGATGCCGAGGCGGCTGGAGACGAAGCTCGAGGGCGTGGTGTTGATCGAGCCGGAGGTGCACGGGGACGTGCGCGGCTTCATTGTCGAGACCTTCCGACGCGATGCCTGGGCGGAGCTCGGCGTCGACGTCGAGTTCGTCCAGCACAACCACTCGCGCTCCTCGAGGGGTACGCTGCGCGGGCTCCACTTCCAGACCGAGCCCGGCCAGGCGAAGCTGGTCCGCTGCCCGCGCGGCGAGATCTTCGACGTCGCCGTCGACCTGCGGCGCGGCTCGCCCACCTACGGCCGGTGGGAGGGCCACGTCCTCGACGACGAGAGCCACCGTCAGCTCTTCGTCCCGGTCGGCTTCGGGCACGGCTTCGCCGTGCTGAGCGAGGTCGCCGACGTCGCCTACCAGCTCTCCAGCCTCTACGACCCGGCGACCGAGTCGGGGATCGCCTGGGACGACCCCGAGGTCGGCGTCGTGTGGCCGGTCTCCGAGCCGCTCCTCTCCGAGCGCGACAAAGCGGCGCCGCGGCTCGCCGAGGTGGCGGCCGACCTCCCCTTCTAGGCGCCAGGTGAGGGCCAAGGCGATCTACCTGCTCAAGGCGCTGGCCCGGCGGGTCCGCTGGGCGCCCTCGGACCTGCTGCGCCTGCTGCGCGGCGACCGGACGACCCCCCCGCGGCGGCTCTCCTTCGTCGGCGCCGGCGACTTCGAGCAGACCGGTCGCGAGTTCCTCGGATACTTCACCGAGCTTGGCGGCCTGCGGTCCGGCGACCGGGTCCTCGACATGGGCTGCGGGATCGGCCGCATGGCGCTTCCCCTCACCGCGTTCCTCGAGGGCGGCTCCTACGCGGGCTTCGACGTCGGCAGGGAGATGATCGGCTGGTGCAGGCGAAACATCACGCCGCGCCATCCCGAGTTCGAGTTCACCTGGGCCCCGGTCTACAACCGCAAGTACAACCCGTTCGGGGGTCTCTCGGGCTCGGAGTTCCGCTTCCCCTACGAGAGCTCCTCATTCGACTTCGCCTTCGCGACCTCGCTCTTCACCCACCTGCTGCGCGACGAGGTAAGCCACTACCTGGCCGAAACGGCCCGGGTCCTGAGGCCGGGCGGGCGCTGCCTGCTGACCTTCTTCCTGCTCACGCCAGAGGCCGAGCGCCAGGTCGCCACCGGGGAGGCGATGCTGCGGTTCAGCCACCCGGTCGAGGGCGGCGCGACGATCGACCCGCGCCAGCCCGAGGAGGCGGTCGCCTTCCGCCCGGATGTCGTCCGCGAGATGCTCTCCCGGGCGGGCCTGGCGATCGAGGAGCCGATCCACCCGGGCCTCTGGGCGAACGCCCCCGGCGGGCTCACGCTGCAGGACATCGTCGTCGCCGGCCGCCCCGGCTGAGAGCTAGGCGGGCTAGGTGGCACCTCGGCGGCCGGCCAGGGCCCTGATCGCCAGGCTGACCGCGAGTTTCGCGCCGATCCCCGCGTAGACGGCGGCGTTCAGCAGCGGGTTGTGCTCGGGCGCCTCGAAGCGCCGGTAGAAGCGGCCCATGCCGCGGTGGAAGGCGATCTCCTGGCGCGCCGCCCTGCGAGCGCCGCTGGAGCCGCCCTTGACGTGCAGAGCGATCGCCGCCGGCTCGTAGAAGACCTTCCAGCCGGCCTGCCAGTAGCGCCTGCACCAGTCGAGGTCCTCCATATAGAGCCAGTAGCCCTCGTCGAGGGGGCCGACCTCGCGCACCGCCTCGGCCCGGCAGAGCATGAAGGCGCCGTTGACCGCGTCGACCTCCCCCGGCTCGTCGTCGCCGAGGTGGGTGGCCCGGTACTGGCTCAGCGAGGAGGGGGCGCCGTCGCGGCGCCCGATGCCCGTGAAGTGGGCGAACGCGCCGAGCGGGGTGGGGAAGGAGCGCTTGCAGGCGTGGTCGAGCTCGCCGGACTCGGTCACCAGCTTGGCGCCGACCATGCCGATCCGCGGATCGGAGCGAACCCGCGCGAGCGCGGCGTTCAGCGTCCCCTCGTAGACCTCCGTGTCGGGGTTGAGCAGCAGCAGCGCCTCCGCATCGCTCTCGCGCAGCGCCAGGTTGTTGGCGGCGGAGAAGCCAATGTTCGGGCAGCGGATCAGCCGCACCTCCGGGAACTCGCGCTCGACCATCTCCGGGGTCGAGTCGGGGCTGCCGCTGTCGACGACCGTGACCCGGCTCTCTCCCTGGGCGGGGTGCTTCCGCAGGGACTCGAGGCAGCGGCGCAGCAGCACTTCTGCCCCGTGGCTGACGACGATCGTCTCCAGCTCCATCGGCGGGACTGTAGCCCCCAACCGCCGTGTTACCGTTCGGCTCGACGCAACGAGTCGCAGGATGGGCGGCTCTGGCGGCGCCCCCGATGACCGCGACTCTCTGGGCCTCACGCAGCGACCGGCGCCGCATCTCGCGCGCCCGATCCGCGGTCCTCCTCTTCGGAGGCTACGACGGCTCGGGCAACTACGGCGACGTGCTGCAGCTCGCCGCCACCCTAAAGACTGTGAGGCGCGTCCCGGGCTCGCCCCTGCCGATCGCGGTGGTTGAGCGGCCCCACGCCCGCCACGCCCAGCTCCTGCTCCGGCATCCCTCGCTGCTGGAGGGAGCGGCGTTCGTCCACTACCAGGACGGCACCGACCGGGGTCGGGACGGCCTGGTCGCGCTGAGACCGGGGATCGCCCCCTCCTGCTCGGCGACCTACCTGTACGGGGGCGGGTACCTCAACCATTGGTGGGGTGCGCGCAAGGTCGCGCTGCTGGCGGCGGCCGAGCGGCTCGCCTCCCCGCGGCCCATCCCCCTGGTCGCGTCGGGGCTCCAGGTCGAGGAGGCCACCGTGGCCCCGGGGGGAGTCGCCCACGAGCTGCTCGCCAGGGCGTCGTGGCTGGGCGTGCGGGACGTCGGCTCCCTGGAATGCCTGCGCCGGCACCTCCCCGGGGAGAGCGGCGCTCGCGTGGAGCTGGCCGGCGACGACGCAGTGCCGGTTCTCTCCCAGGAGCCCGCTCCCACCGAGCCCGTCGTGAACCTTCACCTGCACAAAGGCGAGCACGTGAGCGACGACGCCGAGCG
>DASUUD010000197.1:0-2209 GCA_036374255.1 Solirubrobacterales bacterium
AGACTCCTCTGCGGGCGCCGAGGAGCTCGCAGAACCGGTCGTAGAGCGGCTCAGCCTCCGCCGCCGGCGCCGCCTCTCCATAGCTCGGCCGATTTCCCCTCCGGGTGTCGCCGTAGAGCGTGAACTGGCTCACGCAGAGGACCTCGCGGTCGCCCAGGGCATCGTTCATGCGGCCGTCGGCGTCGTCGAAGATCCTCAGCGTGCGCACCTTCTCGGCGAGGCGCTCAGCCGCCGCCTCGCTGTCGCCTCGGCGCACCCCCAACAGCACCAGCAACCCCGGCCCGATCTGCGCCACCCGCTCGCCCTCGACGTCTACGGCCGCCTGGCTGACCCGCTGGACCAGCGCTCTCACGATCGGCCCTCGTGCATTCGCGCAACCTAGTTGATCGATTCCTGGTTTCCGCACACCCAGGCGGTGCGGGCAGGGAGGCTGCGGGAAGGCAACGGGCGCGTTTAGCTCCGCAAGCCGTCGGGCAGAACACGTATGTGGGGTCGGGGCCCCGCATCGCGAAGAGGAGCAGAGGAAGCGATCGATGGCGGCGAGGACGCGGACAGATCAGCAGACCGAGCGAGGCGACGCCCGCGCCCCGGGGCGGCCCGGCGGCGAGGGACGGCGCGACTACCGGCCCAGCGGCGAGGAGACGAGCACCAGCCTCTTCGCGACGGTGAAGCGCACGGTCAGAGAGTTCAGCGAGGACAACCTGACCGCTTGGGCCGCGGCGCTGACTTATTACGGGCTGCTGGCGCTGTTCCCATCGCTGATCGTGCTCGTCTCCCTGCTCGGGCTGTTTGGAGATCCGGAATCGACCACCGAAACCATCACCGACATAGTCACCGAAATCGGCCCGTCCTCGGCCGCCGAAACCTTCTCCGGACCGATCGAATCGGTCACCTCGAACCGCGGCACGGCCGGGGTCGCCCTGGTCGCCAGCCTCTTCTTCGCGCTCTGGTCGGCATCCGGCTATGTGGGCGCATTCATGCGCGCCTCGAACATCATCTACGAGACTCCGGAGGGGCGCCCGGTCTGGAAGCTCCGCCCGCTCCAGATCCTGGTGACCCTGGTGATGATCATGCTGCTGGCCGTCGTGGCGCTGGGAATCGTGATGACTGGGCCGATAGTTGAGGCGGTCGCCGAGCCAATCGGCATCTCCAGCGGTGCCGTCAGCGTCTGGGACATCGCCAAGTGGCCGGCGCTGATCCTGGCCTTCGTGCTGATGATCAACGTCCTCTACTACGCATCCCCCAACGTCAAGGTGCGTGGCTTCAAGTGGGTCACCCCGGGAAGCCTGATCGCGATGGTCGTCTGGATCCTCGCCTCGGCGGCCTTCGCTTTCTACGTCGCCAACTTCGGCTCCTACGACAAGACCTACGGCACCCTGACCGGGGTGATCATCCTCCTGATCTGGCTCTGGATCACCAACCTGGCGATCCTCTTCGGCCACCAACTCAACGCCGAGCGGGAGCGAAGCACGGAGATCGACGAAGGGCGTCCCCGCGCCGAGCGGGAGATCCAGCTCGAGCCGCGGTCCGAGCCGAAGGATCAGCGCACGACCTGAGCCTCAGGCCTGGCTGCGCCACCGGGCCGGCAGCGGAATCGCCCGTGAGGAACGGGGCGGCGACGGGTCCCGCCCGGCCGGCCGCCCAGGACCGATCCCGACGGGCACTTCCATGCGGCTGAGAGGAGTCGAACCTCCACGGCCCTTGCGGGCCACAAGGCCCTCAACCTTGCGCGTCTACCAGTTCCGCCACAGCCGCCTGAGGGCGGCCGATTCTAGTTGGTTCCGCCCCCTCGCCACGCCGGGCCGGCCGTGGGCACGCGGCGGGCGCTGGCCCCTTGAACGCCGCCGGTAGAGTCTGTAGCCTGCGAACAGATGTTCGGCGGAATTTCGACAAGAGCCGCGGAGGGCGGTGACCAGGCCTGATGGATCTGGACCTGACCAAGCGGCAGAAGGAGATCTTCGACTACATCCGCCGGTACGCGGCGAAGACGGGATACCCGCCCACGGTGCGGGAGATCGGCAAGGCGGTCGGCCTCCACTCGTCCTCGACGGTCCACGCCCACCTCGCAAACCTGGAGAAGATCGGCCTGCTGCGGCGCGATCCCTCGAAGCCGCGGGCGATCGAGCTGCTCTTCGACCGCGCCAAGAAGACGATCCTGCCGGGCAAAGGCCTGCCCCTGGTCGGCGACGTGGCGGCGGGCGCGCCGATC
>DASUUD010000198.1:0-7600 GCA_036374255.1 Solirubrobacterales bacterium
AGAGGGCAGACCGCCGCGTTCGGGGAGGGGGTAGAAGGCGCGGCGGTCGATTCCAGGGACCGCCTGGTCACGGTGGGCCTCGCCTACGGCGGCGGCGGCGCCACCTGGGTCACCGTCACCCGCTACCTCGGCGATCGGGGCCCGAAGCCGACTGCGACACAGGCACCCGCGAACCGCCCACCGCACGCGCGGATGAGGAGAGTGCCCCGAAAGGTCGCGGCGAAGAGGCTGAAGGGCTTTTCCGGCACCGCGAGCGATCCGGACGGCGATGCCCTGCGCAGGGTGCAGATCGCCCTGGTCAAGCTCGTCCGCGGCGGCGCGCGGGCCTCGCGCCGCGCGGCGCCGAGGTGCTTCGTGCTGAAGAACCGCAGGGGGCGCTTCAAGCGGCTACGGCTCCGCAAGGGGAGGCGCTGCCCGCAACGCTGGCTCACGGTCAAGGGGAAGGCGAGGTGGAGCTTCCGGTTGAAGCGGAGGCTGCCGCGGGGGCGTTACGTCGTCTACGCGCGAGCGGTCGACGCCGAGGGCCTGGCCGAGTCCGCCTTCAGCCGGAGGACCGGCAACCGCTACGCGTTCCGGGTCCGCCCGACCCGCTGACCGCCTACCCGTGCAGCCGCACGGGAAGCGATTTGAGCTGGTTGAGGAAAGCCGACTCGATGAAGACCGGCTCGCCGGCGAGGCTCATGTCGGGGTAGCGGGCCAGGGTCTCCTCGAAGAGGATCTTCAGCTCGAGGCGCGCCAGAGCCGTGCCGAGGCAGAAGTGGCGACCGCCGGCGCCGAAGGCCTGGTGCTCGGGGTTGCGCAGGACATCGAGCCGGTCGGGGTCCTCGTAGCGGGTCTCGTCGCGGTTCGAGGACGCGTACCACATCACGACCTTCTCGCCCTCCTTGATCTCCTGGCCGTTCAGCACGGTGTCCTTCGTCGCGGTGCGACGGAAGTGGGCGAAGGCCGGGAACATCCGCAGGATCTCCTCGACGGCCCCGGGGATCAGCGAAGCGTCGTCGAGGAGGAGTCGCCGCTGATCGGGGTGTTCGAGCAGGGCGCGCATGCCGCTGCAGTAGGTCGCTTTGGTGCTGTCGTTGCCCGCGGCGACGAGGAGGAAGAAGCCCATCACGATCTCGTGCTCCTCGAGCTTCTCGCCGTCCACCTCGGCGTTGACGAGGACGCTTGTCAGGTCGTCGGTCGGGTTCTCACGGCGCTCGGCGATCATCGTGCTGCAGCGGGCGAAAACCTGCTCTATCGCCTGCTGGATCGTCTCCTCGACCCCCTCGACCCCGGTCGGGCTGTAGTCGGGGTCGCTCGCGGCGAGCGCCGTGTTCATCAGGTCGGCCCAGGCCCGATCGTCCTCCTCGGGGATCCCCATGAAGCTGCCGATCACCCGCGAGACGGCCGGCTGCGCGACATCGTCGACCAGGTCGCATGCCTCGCGGCCCTCGAGGCGGTCGAGGACTCTGACCACGATCTCGCGGATCGCCTCCTCGTGGGCGGCGATCCGCTTCGGGGTGAAGCCGGCCTGGAAGAGCGCCTTGAGGCGGTCGTGCTTGGGCGGGTCCATGCCGATGAACATCGCCCGCGCCAGCTCGATCGGGAAGACCTCGTTGATCGCGACGACGCCGCCGAGTTCGGAGGAATAGGTCTGCCAGTCGCGGCTCACCGCGTGGACGTCGTCGGCGGTCGTCACCGACCAGAAGCCGGCGGCTGCCGGGAACTCGGTCACTTCGGAGGTCCAGTGCACGGGACATTCCCGCCGCATGCGCTTGAACAGCTCGAGAGGTGGCCCGCCGGCCCAGTGCTCGCGCTCCAGGACCAGCTCATCCTCGACCCGGCGCTGGGCGCTCTCTGTCTCGGTCCGCTCACTCACCCTCTCGGCATGGTACTGGCTGGCTGGCCAGTCCGTCCCCGCAGTCCTGAATATGCCCCAGCCGGTAGCTTCAGATCGGATGAGTCCCAGCCCCGGCACCGAGACCGTCGAGTGCGACGTGGCGGTTGTGGGCGCCGGCCTCGCCGGCCTGGTGGCCGCCAGGGCGCTCTCCGAGAACGGCCTGCGCCCGCTGGTGGTGGAGGCGCGCGATCGCGTCGGCGGGCGACTGCTCAACGAGGGGATCGGCGAGGGCAAGGTCGTCGAGGTCGGCGGGCAGTGGATCGGCCCGACCCAGGACCGGATCGCCGTTCTTGCCGGGGAGCTGGGCGTCGGCACCTTCCCCACCCACGACGAGGGCCGGCACCTGATCGAGATCGGCGGCAAGCGCTCCTCCTATACCGGCGCCCTCACCGAGGCCAGGGTCGGCCTGCTCCGGGAACTCTCCCCGGCGATCTCCCCGCTCGCCGTGCTCGACCTCGAACAGGCCCGCGCCCGGCTCGACCGGATGGCCAGGCAGGTGCCGTTGGAGGCTCCCTGGACGGCGCCGAAGGCGGCGAATTGGGACAGCCAGACCTTCGCCACCTGGATCCGGCGGAACGCACGCACCGCCGCCGCGCGCGCCCTCCTCGAGCTGGCGACCGAGGGGGTCTGGGCGGCCGAGCCCGCAGACGTCTCCCTCCTGCACGTCCTCTTCTACACGCACTCCGGCAGCGGCTTCAACAGCCTGATCGGGACGGGCGGCGGCGCCCAGCAGGATCGCTTCCACGGCGGCTCGCAGCGCATCGCCGAGCTGCTCGCCGAGGGACTGGGCGAGGAGCGGGTGCGACTGGGCTCTCCCGTGCGGCGGATCGAGCAGGGCGACCGCGGGGTTGTCCTGCGTGCCGCCGGCGCCGATGGCGCGCCCGAGGGGCTGGCGGTCCGCGCCCGCCGAGCGATCATCGCCGTGCCGCCGACCCTGGCGGGGCGGATCTCCTACGACCCGCCGCTGCCGGCGCAGCGCGACCAGCTGACCCAGCGAATGCCGCAGGGCACCGTGATCAAGACGATGGCCGTCTACGAGCGGCCGTTCTGGCGGGAGGAGGGGCTCTCGGGCCAGGCGGTCACCGACGTCGGCCCGGCCCGCGTCGTCTTCGACAACTCGCCGCCCGACGGCAATCCCGGCGTCCTGCTCGGGTTCCTCGAGGGACGGCTGGCCCGGCGCTGGGGCGCGCGGCCCCCAAGCGAGCGGCGCGAGGCGATCCTCAGCGGTCACGCCCGCCTCTTCGGTGAGGGGGCGGCGAAGCCGGAGCGTTTCATCGAGCGCGTCTGGTCAGAAGAGGAGTGGACCCGCGGCTGCTACGGCTGCCTGATGACCACCGGCGGGTGGACCGAATACGGCAGCGCCCTGCGCGCCCCGATCGGCCTCCTGCATTGGGCGGGCGCCGAGACCGCGACCGTCTGGAACGGCTACATGGACGGCGCCGTGCAATCGGGCGAGCGGGCGGCCGCCGAGGTCGTCTCGGAACTGGGTGGCTGACCCATTTTTGGACTGCGATAACGGCGGTGGTGCTCATGCTGGGAAGCCGAGATCGGTAGAGCGAGAATCGGCGCGGGGCAAGCTGAGAAGAGGCGGAGCGGTCGTTCGCGCACCGCATGAATTCGAGCGGGGCGCCGAAGGAACCGTCATCGAGTGAACGAGGAGTCCTCCGTCCCTGTGCCTCGGGTGGGATGGTACGCTCGAAGGCCGGATCCGGCATCGAGCCGGTAACGACGAGAAGCGAGGAATAGCTATGGAAGTCGGTCTCGATGTCGAGACCCTTGACTTCACCCTCGAATCGATCGACGAGTTTGCGCGCCGCGAACTGCCGGATTCGCGCCTGATAGAACTGGACGAGAAGGACGAGTTCCCGGAGGAGCTCGTGCGACGCATGTGCGGCGAGGAGCTGGGCATCCAGCTCCTCTTCATTCCCGAGGAGTTCGGCGGGATGGGCGGCGCGGCGATGGACGTCTATCGCGTCTGCGAGAGCATGGCCGCGAAAGACCTCGGGGTCGCAACCTCGGTGCTCGCAACCTTCCTGGGCTCCGATCCGATCTCCGTGGGGGGCACCCCCGAGCAGAAGAGGCGCTGGATGACGCGGATCGCCGAGGAGGGCCTCTTGATGGCCTACTGCGCGACCGAGCCCGACGCCGGCTCAGACCTGGCTGCGATGAAGACGACCGCAAAGCCGGTGACCGAGAACGGGACGGTCCGCGGCTACGAGATCAACGGCGCCAAGCAATGGATCTCGAACGGCGGAGTCGCCGATCTCAGCTCGGTGCTTGCCCTGGCGCCGGGTGGGCCGAGCTGGTTCGTGGTCGACGCCGGCCTCGATGGCTTCACCCACGGCGAGCACGAGGACAAGCACGGAATCCGGCTCAGCAACACGGCGGCGCTGTTCCTCGAGAACGTGCAGGTCGATGCCGAGAACCTGGTCGGCGGCGTCGAGGGCCAGGGCCTGGTCCAGGCCCAGCAGGTGTTCGGCTTCACGCGCCTGATGGTCGCCGCCTTCGGCATCGGCGCGGGGTGGGCGGCTCTGGATCGCGCGATTCCCTACTCGACGGAGAGAATCCAGGCGGGTTCACCGCTCTCCGAGAAGCAGGGCTACACGCACAAGCTGATCGTGCCTCACGCGGTGCGGCTTGAGGCGGCGCGCGCCTGCATCGAGGAGACCGCGGAGCGAATCGACGCCGGCCAGGGATCGCTCAATACCGAGGGCGCGATCGCCAAGTACTTGGCGAGCGAGGCCGGTAACGCCGCCGCCGACGCGGCGATCCAGGCCCACGGTGGATACGGCTACACCCACGAATACATGGTCGAGAAGATCAAGCGCGACGTCCGCATCACCACGATCTACGAGGGTACCTCTGAGATTATGGAGATGACGATCGCCCGCGACCGCTGGCAGGCTCACCTGAAGACGCGCGGCGATCACTACCACGCGCTGGGGCGTGAGCTCGAGGGGCTGGCCGGCAGCCACGCGAATGTCGGGGCCGGC
Organism: Solirubrobacterales bacterium; assembly: GCA_036374255.1. Taxonomy (GTDB): domain Bacteria; phylum Actinomycetota; class Thermoleophilia; order Solirubrobacterales; family 70-9; genus VRUE01. Next base: position 4,873 of record DASUUD010000198.1, read on the forward strand.
GCAGCGGCGCTCGCCGCCCACGCGTTCGCCGAGTTGATGGAAGCCTGCCGCACCGCCCGGTTGACGCGCAACCAACACGTGCTCCTGCGGCTGGGTGCTCTCGGCGCCCTGGTGGAGGGAGCGGCCGCGCTCGCGCGTCGTGCGGCCCGCGCCGGCGAGGGGACGCTTTCGCCCAAAGCCAGCCGCCGCTTCGACGCCTCGACGCTCGCCGCCATGGGCCGCGTGAATGCGCGCGACGCCGCGATGACAATCGCCGCTGACGGCCTGCGCTGGGCGATTGGGGCCGATGGCGCCGCGGCGGGGGAGCTTGCGGACCGCTTCGGCCTGCTGTCGATCCAAACGGCGCAGGCCGGACTGATCGCGGACATGGACTCCGTCGCCGACCACCTCTACGAAAGAGCGTGAGCGATGGGCCGCCGCGGGCAAGAAAGCGACGCTGGTCGGGCGGCGCGATGAGCGGCGAGCGCCTCGACCCGATCGCGATCGTGGGGGTCAGCGCGATCCTGCCCGAGGCTCCCGATGCCGACCGTTTCTGGGACAACCTGAGCGAGGGGCGCTACGCGATCTCCGAGGTCGATCCCGAGCGCTGGGATCCGGCCCTCTACTTCGACCCGGACCCAACTGCGACCGAGCGGACCTACTCGAAGATCGGCGGCTGGGTCCGCGAGTGGGAGTGGGATCCGCTCGGCTGGCATCTGCCGATCCCGCCGAGGGTGAGCGACGCCATGGACGACGCCCAAAAGTGGGGCGTGGCAGGCACGCGAATGGCGCTGCTCGACTACGGCTGGCCCGAGCGGCCGATCGACCTCGAGCGGACCGCGGTGGTGCTCGGCAATGCCATGTCCGGCGAGAAGCACTACCTGACCTCGCTGCGGATCGCCTGGCCCGAGCTGGCGCGCGAGCTGGAGCACTCGGAGAGCTTCGCGGCGCTGCCCGAGGACGTGCGCAACGCGGTGGCCGAGGAGATGCACGAGAACATCGCCGGGTGGCTGCCACCGGTGACCGAGGACACGATGCCCGGCGAGCTCGGCAACTGCATGGCGGGCCGGATCGCAAACCTCTTCAACTTTCGGGGGCCCAACTACGTCGTCGACGCCGCGTGCGCTTCAGCGATGGCGGCGATCGACGCCTCAATCGAGGGACTGATCGAGGGCGACTACGACGTTGTCGTCACTGGAGGCATCGATCGCAACATGGGCGCCTCGACCTTCGTCAAGTTCTGCGCCATAGGTGCGCTTTCAGCCACCGGCACCCGACCCTATTCCGACGGCGCCGATGGCTTCGTCATGGGCGAGGGGGCGGCTCTGTTCGTGCTGAAGCGACTGGCCGACGCCGAGCGCGACGGCGATCGCATCTACGCGGTGATGCGCGGCATCGCGGGCTCGAGCGACGGCAAGGGAAAGGGAATCACCGCGCCCAACCCGATCGGCCAGCGGCTTGCCGTGGAGCGGGCGTGGCGCAAGTCGGGGTTGGAGCCATCGGCGTGCTCCATGGTCGAGGGGCACGGCACCTCGACCCGGGTCGGCGACGTCGTCGAGGTCACCAGCCTCGCCGAGGCGTTCGCGGGAGCTGAGCTCGCACCAGCATCGGTCGCGCTCGGCTCGGTCAAGTCGAACATTGGCCATCTCAAGGCGGCCGCGGGGGCCGCCGGGATTCTCAAGGCAACGCTTGCCCTGCATCACAAGGCAATTCCGCCCAGCCTCAACTTCGAACGCCCGAACCCGAACGTGGACTGGTCGGTGAGCCCCTTCGCGGTCAACACAGAGCTGCGCGAATGGAAGGCCCCAAACGGCGGTACCCGCGTCGCGGGGGTGAGCGCCTTCGGCTTCGGCGGGACCAACTTCCACGCCGTGCTCGAGGAGCACGTACCGGGGGCGCTCAATGGCGGCGGGCACGGCCGGATCGCCGTGGGCAGGGAGGTTGGCGAGCAAGGGGCGCCGGCCGGGGAGCCGAAGGCCCCGCTGCGGGGCGCGCTCGTGCTCGGCGCCCCGGACGAGGCCGGGCTCGCGGAGGGCCTCCGGACGGCGCTCGCGGACGCCGGGGCGGGCGCAGCGCCCCCGCCCGGCGCCCCGGAGGAGGCCGCGTTGCGCGCTCCCGAGCGGCTTGCGATCGACTACGACGACGCCACCGAGCTCGAGCAGAAGGCGGGCGTGGCCCTGAAGGCGCTCGACGCCGGCAACCCGGCCGCCTGGGCCGCCCTGCACGGGCGGGGAATCTTCCGCGGCAGCGGCTCCCCCGGAAAGCTGGCCTTCCTCTACACCGGGCAGGGCTCGCAATACGCGAACATGCTCGCCGAGCTGCGCCGGGTCGAGCCGATCGTCGAGGAGACGTTCGAGGAAGCCGACCGCGTTATGCGGCCGCTGCTCGAGGGCCGCGCGCTATCCGACTTCATCTTCGTCGACCCGGGCGACTCCGACGCCCTGAAGGGCGCGGAGATGAAGTTGATGCAAACGGAGATAACCCAGCCCGCCGTGATGGCCGTCGACATCGCGCTCACCCGGCTTCTGAGTGCCTACGGAATCGTCCCGGACTTCGTCATGGGCCACAGCCTCGGGGAGTACTGTGCGCTGGTCGCCGCCGGCGTGCTCTCGTTCGAGGAGGCGCTCGAGGCCGTGAGCGCACGGGGGCGCGAGATGGCAAACCTCAAGGTCGACGACCCCGGGGCGATGGTGGCGGCCGCGGCGCCGCTCGAGGAGATCGAGCAGACCATCGCGGCCACCGAGGGCTA
>DASUUD010000199.1:0-10686 GCA_036374255.1 Solirubrobacterales bacterium
CTCCCGCCGGCTGTCGGACCGCCCCCTGCGGAGGCTGGGGCTGGGCTTGCGGCGGTTGCATGGCGGTCGGCCGCGAGGGTGCGGAGTCCGACTCCCCCGGCGGTTGCGGCTGCGAAGCCTGCTGGGGTTGCGACGCCTGCCGGGGCCGCGGAGCCGCGGGCTCCGCCGATTGAGCGGCGGGCGGCTCCGGAGGCTGTACGGCCGGGGGCTCGGGCTGCCTGGCGGCCGGTGGCGGTTGCGACCCCTGAGCCTGAGGCTGGGAGGTGGGTGGCTCAGGCGGTTGTGCCGCCCGCGGCTGCGGAGCCGGCCGCTCGGACTCCCGCGGAGGCGGCGGTTGCGACTCCTCGGGCTCTGACTGCGCTTGGCCCTGCTGGAAGCTGTCGTGGGGGGGCTCAGGCTGCGATGGCGGCGGCTCGGGGGTCGAGGGCGCTGGGCCCGGCGTCGGGGCCTGCGGGGTCGACGGACCCGCGGAGGCCGATCCCCGGCTCGGTGGAGGGGGTGTGTCCTCGGGCTCGGGCTGGCGCAGCGCCGCCTGCTCGGCCTCTTCAGCCCGGCGCTCCGCTTCGCGGGCACGCTCCTCCGCCTTCGCGACGCTCTCGCGAAGCTCCCTGAGGCGTCGCTCCCGCTCCTCCTCCTCGGCTTTCAGCTTCGCCAGGCGCTGCGCCTCGGCGGCGCGCCGCTCGGCCGCCTTGGTGCGTTCCTCGATCTCGCGCAGACGCCGCTCGGTGTCGCTCATCGCGCGCTCCTGCGCCTCGCGCCCCTGCTGCAGCTGCTCCTCTGTGCCCTGCAGGCCCTCGGAGGGCGCACCCAGCGGGGAGGCGGTCTGCATGCGCTGCGTGGGCTCAGCTCCCTCGGGCTGGGGCCGGTGCTCCGCCCTCTCCCGCTGGAGCCGTTCTGCCTCGGCGATGCTGCGCTCGGCCTCGGCGCGCAGCCTCTCCTCCTCCTGCTGGATCTGGGTGACCCTCTCGTGGACGGGCTGTTCGGTTGGGGCCGAGTCAATAGCGGAAGGCTGGGACATTCCCGACTGCAGGGGGGGAGCGATCGGCGGGGCCGGCGGCGGTGGCTGCACGGCGGGCGGCATGGGCTGCTGAGGCGGTGGCGGCGCGGCTTGGTACGGCGGCTGTGGTGACGGTGGAGGCGGCGGTGGTGGTGGGTAGCCGGGCTGCTGGTAAGTGGGCTGCTGGTAAAGCGGCTGCTGGGGGAAAGCCGGTGGCTGCGCAGGCTGCTGCTGGTACTGAGCCTGCTGTGGGTACGGGGCCTGCGGCTGGGCAGCCTGGGCAGTCTGCTGGGCAAGAAGCGCCCGCTCCTGCGCAGCCCGTGCCGCAGCCAACTCTCGCTCCACCTTCGCAGCCTCCTTCCGGGCGCGTTTCGAGCTTCGCGCCGCAGCCGGCTGCCCGCGGCGTTCGGCGCGCTTTCGCGCGCGCTCCTCGCGGCGACCCTTTGCCTCGGCCTGGCGCCGCTTTCGATTCTCGATCCTGGCGGCGCGTTTCTCAGCCCGGACCCGCTTGCGCTTCTCCTTGGCGCTGAGGGCAGCCGCAGCCGCCGGTGGCGGGCCGGGGGCCGAGGTCTCCGCTTTCGGCGGCGCCGAGGGCTCCGCTTTCGGGGCCGAGGGCTCCGCTTTCGGCGGGGCCGAGGGCTCCGCTTTCGGCGGGGTGGGCGGCTGCGCCTTCGGCGGCAGCGGCGGAGGCGTTTTCGCCGCCTCCTTCGGTTTGGGTTTGGGCTTCGCCTGGCGGCGGCGCAGAACGCTGACGACCAGCAGGAGAAGGAGGATCGCCACCACCAGTCCGGCCACGAAATACTGGATGTTGTCGCTCACGAAATCGCCGACTTCGCTCGGCACCGACGCCGCCTGTGCCTGGGCAGGTGCGAGCAGGGCCACGGCCAGCGCAACTGCGGAGAGAGACGGGATACGGCGGGTACGCATAGTCTCGAACCTACCTCATTCTGCCCTTGAATTCGCGCTCGACTTCCCGCCGCACGTCCCGTTCCGCGATCTCCCGTCGACGGTCCCGGCCCTCCTTGCCCCGAGCCAGCGCCAGCTCCACCTTCGCCCGCGGTCCCTTGAAGTAAATGCGGGTCGGGATCAGGGTCAGCCCCCTCTCCGCCGTCTTGCCGACCAGGCGCTCGATCTCCGCTCGGTGCAGCAGCAGCTTGCGAGGCCGTTCGGGCTCGTGGTTCTCTCGACTGGCCGGCTCGTAGGGAGGGATATGCAGGCCCCGAAGCCAGACCTCGCCGTCCTCGATCACCGCATATGCGTCGCTCATCTGTGCCTTGCCGGTGCGCAAGGACTTCACCTCCGATCCACGTAAAGCAATTCCGGTCTCGAATTTCTCGACCAGCTCGAACCTATGACGGGCTCGTCGGTTCGTAGCGACGTCGCCTGAAGTAACTGGACGCTTGTTCGACCGTTTCGCAACCACTCCTTCAGCCCTCCACGGCCTCCAGGTCGACCCGGCCGCGCGAGGCGTCGATCCTGCTCACGCGAACCGTGATCGGATCCCCCAGGCGAAGCGCCCGCCCGGACTCCTGCCCGACCAGCGAGGTCTCGGTCTCGTTCAGCTCGAACCAGTCCCCGCCAAGCCGACGCGCCGGCAGGAAGCCCTCGTAGACGTCGCCCAGCTCGCCGCCGAAGCCGACGAACGCGCCTCGCGGGATCACGCCGGACACCTCCCCCTCGAACTCGGCCTCCTCCCCGCGCTCCGCCAGCTCGCGGATCAGCAGGAAGGCGGCGCAGATGTCGTCGGCCTCATGCTCGAGTCGCGCCGAATCGCGCTCCCGCTCGCTGCAATGCGCGGCGACCTCTCGCGCTTCCGCGACCCCGGGCGGGACCTCGCCCTCGCCCAGAGCCGCGAGCAGCGCCCGGTGGACGAGGAGATCGGGATAGCGGCGGATCGGCGAGGTGAAATGGCAGTAGGCGGCGCTGCCGAGCCCGGCATGCCCGCTGTTGCGCTCGCTGTACTGAGCCTGCTTGAGCGATCTGAGCACGAGTGATGTATACGCGTCCTGGCCGTGCCCCCGCCGCGCCGCCTCGCGCCTGACCAGCCGGCTCGCCTCAGCCGCGGCCTCGCCGGCCTGGCGCGGCGTCAGCGTCCCGCGCAGAGGCGGCGTCGGGATGCCCAGCTCGCTCAGTTGCGCGACCAGCCGCTCCACCCGTGGGGGGTCGGGCTGAGCGTGCACCCGGTACACGGTCGGCAGCCGCCTCCGCTCGAGCAGCCCGGCCACCTGCTCGTTGGTGAGGATCATCAGGCGCTCGATCAGGCGATGTGACTCGGTCTGGGCGACGGTGTGAGCCCCGACCACATCGCCCCCAGTGTCGAAGCGGAACTCGGGCTCGAAGGACTCGACGTCGAGGCTTGTCGTACCGCGCCGCTCCCCCAGCGCCGCCGCGGCGGCGCGGGCAACGGCGAGGGGCTCGGCGATCGCCTCCGGCGCCGCGGTTCGGCCGGAGAAGATCACGTCGAGAGCGTCGTAGTCGAGCCGCGCGTCGGAGCGGATCCTGCTGCGATAGAAGCTGGCGCTGCGAGCGGCGCCGTCGGCGCCGAGCTCCACCTCGGCGGTCACCGCGAGGCGTTCCGCCCCCGGCGCGAGGCTGCAGGCCCCCTCGCTGAGGGCATGCGGCAACATCGGCTCGACCGTGCCGGGAGCGTAGGTGCTGTTCCCGCGCCGCCTCGCCTCACGGTCGAGGGGGGATCCCGGTGGTACATGCGCCGCGACATCGGCTATGTGGATCCAGACCCGAAGACCGTCCCCCGCGCGCCGCGCCGAGACCGCGTCGTCGAAATCGCGAGCCGTCGCGGGATCGACCGTGAAGGTCGGCGTCTCCGTCAGGTCGCGCCGCGATCGCGATCGCCCGGGGGGCGCCTCAGCGGCCCGCGCCGCATCGACCTCCAGCGACGCGGCGAATCCGCGCTTTCCGAGGTTTTCCAGAAGCAGGGCATCGACCGCGTCGCGCGCGGTCCTCGGCACGGCCCGGCGGCCGGTCCCGCGCCTCCGGCCTCGGGTCACTCCTCACCCTGCCGGGCGGGCAGGGCCCGGAGGGCCCGCTCCAGCACGTCGTCGGCCTCCGTCCGGGGCAGGTCCCGGGCCCGGATGTCGGGCCTGATCCCGTTCCCGGCGAGGTTCTTCCCGTCCGGCGTGAAGTACTCGCCCACCGTCAGCTTCAGCGCCCCACCGTTTGAGAGATCGATCTCCTGCTGGAAGACACCCTTGCCGAATGAGCGGGCCCCCACCACGACCGCCCCCGCCTCGTCGGCGAGCGCGGCGGTGAGGATCTCGGCCGCGGAGGCCGTGTTGCCGTCGATCAGAACTACGGTCGGCACCGGGGGCAGGTTTCCGCCCAGCGCCTCATAGGAGGCGTCGCCCTGGGTGCGGGATTTGGTCGTGGCCACCGGGGTCCCCTCGGGCAGGAAGACGCTGGCGGCCAGCACCGCCTCCTGGAGCAGGCCGCCGCCGTTGCTCCGCAGGTCGAGCACCAGGCCGCGCGCGCCGTCGCGGCGCACCCTCCTCACGGCGCGTCGCAGAGCCGTGTGGGCACCCTCGGAGAACGCAGCCAGGGCCACGTACCCGACCTTCCGGCCATCGTCCTCGATCAGCCTGTCCGAGACCACCGGCACCGAGATCTGGGCGCGCGTGAGGGTCACCTCGCGGACCCTGCCTCCCTCCCCCGGGAGCACGCCGACCGTCACCTCGGTCCCCTCCGGGCCCTTGATCCGCTCGGTCGCGGCCATTGCGCCGACCCCGGCGATCGGCCGGCCCTCCACCGAGACGATCGTGTCGCCAGGCTCGATCCCCGCCCGTTCGGCGGGAGAGCCCTTGAAGACCCGTTCCGCGCGAAGCCCGCGTTTCACCTTCAGCACGCTCAGCCCGATCCCCGTGAAGCGGCCCGCTATCGCTTCCCTGAAGCGCTTCAGCATCTCCTCCGAGAAGTATTCGGTGAAGCGATCGTCGTAGCGGCGGCGCAGGCCGCGGACCATGCCCCGCAGGGAGGAGTCGATCAGGTCGTCCCCGGAGACCGTCCGGTAGTAGTTGTCCTCGATCAGCTCGGTCGCTTCCGCTGTCAGTCCTCCCGACTCGTCGACGAAGACGTCGCGGAGGATTGGAGGCATGGTCGTCGGGTGGCCGCCGATCCAGAGCCCGGCGGCGAGCACCGCGAGAAGCGCAGCCGTCAGGGCCGCGGTCCTACCTGCGCTCATCGGACGCTCAGACCTTCAGGAAGCGTCGCAGGGTGACACCGGATCCGATCGCCGAGACGATGACCGCGGAGGAGAACAGGATCGCGACAAGCGCGGGGAAGGAGAGGGTGCTGTTGTTCTGCGCCGCCAGGAACGAGAAGCTGTCGCTGAGGGGGTCGACGATGGTGATCTTGCCAAGCCACAGGATCAGTATCGCGGTCAGGCCGCCCAGGAAGCCGACCACGACTCCCTCGATCATGAACGGCCAGCGGATGAACCATCGGGTCGCCCCGACCAGTCGCATCACCTCGATCTCGCGACGCCGGGTGTAGATCGAGAGGCGGATCGTGTTGCCGACCAGCATCAGCGAGGCGGCGATCAGGAGCCCGGTGATAACGGTGAGAACGATCTTCAACGCGCTCGTCACCTGCTCGATCTTCTGCGACTCCTCCTGGCGATCGAAGATGTCCTGGATGATCGGCGAGATCGGCCGCGGCTTGCCGTCGGGTCCGGGCGGGGTGACCGCCTCGCGAACGGCATCGAGGTTGCCGGCGTCGTCTGCCTTGACCCGGAAGTTGGCGGGCAGCGGATTGGAGTTGAGCTGGGAGAGCAGCTCGCCGCTCTTTTGCTCGCCGAGGTCCTCGCTCAGCTCCTGCAGGGCCATCCTCTTGGTGATCAGCTCGACCGAATCGACATGCGGGATGTCCGCCAGGCGGTTCTCCAGGTCGGCGATTTCGGAGCGCGTGGCGTCGTCGAAGATCGCCACCCGGAACTCGAGGCTTTCGCGGACCTGCTCGCTCTTGGCCTGGGTGGTCTGGAAGATCGGGATCAGGACCCCGAGCAGGATCACGGTGACGACCGTGGTCACGATCGCCGCCATGCTCGGCGCGCCGTTGCGGCGCAGGGCCCTGAACGCCTCACGTATGAAAAAGAAGAGTCTGGACATCAGAAAAGCGTGTCGTGGCCGTTGGTCTGCCCCTCCGGGGCGACGCCCATCTCGGCCCGCATGCGGACCGCGAACTCTGTCGTCGACTCCTCGGTGTAGCCGCCGCTGACCTCGTCGCGGACCACGCGGCCCTCGTACAGCTCGATGACGCGGCGGCGCATGTTGTCGACCATCTCGCGGTCATGGGTGACGACGATCACCGTCGTGCCGGTCTTGTTGATCCGGTAGAGCAGCTGCATCACGCCGATCGAGGTGACGGGATCGAGGTTCCCGCTCGGCTCGTCGGCGAGCAGCAGGGGAGGATGGTTGACGAAGGCGCGGGCGATCGAGACCCGTTGCTGCTCGCCTCCGGAGAGCTCGTCGGGGTAGCTGTGGAGCTTGGTCGAGAGCCCGACCAGGCGCAGTATCTCCGGAACCTGGGTGCGGATCGCGGCGCGGCCCGCGCCGATCACCTGCAGCGCGTAGGCCACGTTGTCGTACACGGTCCGGTCCGGCAGCAGCTTGAAGTCCTGGAAGACGGTGCCGATGTTCCGGCGCAGCTGCGGGACCTTCTTCTCCGACAGGTCGCCGATGTCCCTGCCGGCGATGCGGACGCTGCCCTCGGTCGCCTCCAGCTCCCTGATCAGCAGCTTGATCAGGGTGGACTTGCCGCACCCGGTCGGGCCGACCAGGAAGACGAACTCGCCGCGATCGATCGCCAGCGAGACCCGGTCGAGCGCCATGTGCCCGCCGGGATAGACCTTGGTCACGTCGCGCAGCTCGACGATCGGCCTGCCCCCGCGCCTCGGCCGCTGCGGCTCACCGCCCCCGCTCCGCTTCCGCTTCTTCGCTATGGCCATGCCGCGGTCCCTTCTCCGATCGCAGGATGACTCCTGCGGGGCGGGCGGCGCGCAACTGTCCGCCCAGAAATTGTCCGCGGAACCTTAGCGGATGGTGAGCAAGCGCTAGCAGACGGACGTGTGAGGAGGCGATCGGGTACCGCTCCCGCTCGCTGGCCCTTCGGGTAACGCCGCTCGCGGGTAGCGGCACCCGATCCCCTCATCGCGAGCCCGTCGACCGCCGAGAAGCTACTCGGAAGTGCCGCTAGCGAGCGGGAGGGGCACCCGAGCCGCTCGCCCCACTCCCGTGGATCGGCGGATGCGAGACGATCGGCTTCAGCAGCAGCGCCTCCCGGGCGCGGTCGACGATCCCCGCCGCGGTCAGCCCGAAGTGCTCCATGCAGGCCTCGCCGGTGCCGGAGATTCCGAACTCGTCGTTCATCCCCAGCGCGAAGACCGGCACCGGATGCTGCTCGGCGGCCGCCTCGCGAATCGCGTCCGCCAGGCCCCCGGTCACCCGGTGCTCCTCGGCGGTCACCCCCACTCCGGTCTTGGCCAGCGAGTCGATCACGGCCTCGGTGGCGAGGGGCTTGACGACCGCAACGTTGAGCACCTCGGCCTCCACCCCATCCTCGCTCGCCAGCGTCTCGGCGGCCTCGAGCGCCCGCCACACCATGTGCCCGCAGGCGAAGAATGAGATGTCCTTGCCCTCGCGCAGCACGTCCACCCCGTCGCCGAGGGTCTCCGGGATCTCGCCGTAGACGATCGGCGTCGAGGGACGGCCGAAGCGCATGTAGAGGGGCTCCTCGATCCGCTCGTAGGAGTCGACCACCGCCCGGTAGGCCTGGTTGTAGTCGGCGGGAACGATCACCTGCATCTTCGGCATCGCCCGCATCAGCGCGATGTCCTCGATCATCTGGTGGGAGGCGCCGTCCTCTCCGAGCGAGACGCCGCCGTGGCTGGCGCCGATCCGCACCTTCAGCTCGTTGTGGGCGATTCCCAGCCGGACCTGGTCGTAGGAGCGTCCGCTGGCGAAGACCGCGAAGCTGGAGGCGTAGGGCACCTTGCCGGTCGCGGCCAGGCCGCAGGCCATAGACATCATCCCGGCCTCGGCAGCGCCGCAGTTGAAGAAGCGGTCGGGGAACTTCTTGCCGAACTTGATCGACTGCGTGGAGACGGCGAGGTCGGCATCGAGCGCGACGACGTCCTCGTGTGCTTCGCCCAGCGCCACCAGGGCATCACCATATGCGTGCCGGGTGGCGATCGGGTCGGTCTTGGCCTCCGCCATCACTCGCCCCCGCCGCCGGCTGCCAGGGCCTCGTCCTGCTCCGCGAGCTTCGCCTCGAGCTCCTCCAGCGCCTCCTCCGCCTGCTCCTGGCTCGGCGGCTTGCCGTGGAAGCCGAAGCGGTCTTCCATGAAGGAGACACCGCGGCCCTTCTTGGTCTGGCAGACGAGCGCAGCGGGCTTGCGCAGGGTTCGGCTGCGCTGAAGCGCCTCCACGATCGCCTCCATGTCGTGGCCGTCGATCTCGATCGAGTCCCAGCCGAAGGCCTCGAACTTGGCCCGCACGTCGCCGGTGTCCTGCACTTCCTCGGTCGTGCCGTCGGTCTGCAGATGGTTGTAGTCGACGATCGCGGTCAGGTTCGGCACCTCGAAGTGGGCGGCGGCGGCGGCGCCCTCCCAGGTCTCGCCCTCCTGGCAGTCGCCGTCGGAGAGGAGGCCGAAGACCTGGGCCGTGTCCTGGAGACCGTCGAGGCGCAGCGCAAGGCAGATTCCCACGCACATAGAGAGGCCCTGGCCGAGCGAGCCGGTGGACACCTCGACGCCGGGAGTCCGGTTCATGTCCGGGTGCCCCTGCAGGTGGGAGCCGATCTTGCGCAGGCCCATCAGGTCCTGGCGCGGGAAGTAGCCGTGCTCGGCGAGCGCCGCGTACTGAATCGGAGCCGCATGGCCCTTGCAGAGCACGAAGCGGTCTCTCTGGGGCCAGTCCGGCTTGGTCGGGTCGTGGCGCAGCTCCCTGTAGTAGAGGGCGGCGACGATGTCCGCCGCCGAGAGCGAGGAGTCGAGGTGGCCCGACTTGGCGACCGCGAGCATCCGCACGCAGTTGATCCGCAGGATCGTCGCGTAGCGCTCCAGCTCGGCGATCGAGGGCTCCTGCGCTGCGAGCGCGCTCGCCTCGGGGTCGGGCACTGGCTTCAGGTGCACGATAGCGGCGAGGCTACCCGATCGAGACCATTCGCTCGATCGGAAGTCGCGCTCGCTCGGCGATTTCCTCGGGGACGCGGACCTCGAATTTCATATCCCGGAGCGAGTCGCGCAGCTTCGGCAGCGTGATCATCTTCATGTACTTGCAGTAGGCCATGCGGTTCGCCTCGACCAGGCTGGCCCCCGGGGCCGCCTGGTGCAACGGGTGCAGCATGCCGTTCTCGGTGGCGACGATGAACTCGCCGTCGGGGTGCTTCTGGACGTAGTCGAGCATCTGGCCGGTGGAAAGCATGTGCAGGCCCTCTTCCTCCACGTCGCCGGCGGCGACGAACTCCATCACCTGGGTCACGCAGCCGCACTCGGGGTGGACGAGGAACTCGGCGTTGGGGTGGGCGGCGCGCTGGGCCCTGATGTCGTCGGGGCGGATGCCCGCGTGGACATGGCACTCGCCCGGCCAGACGTGCATCCGGTGCCCGGTGACGCGCTCGACGTAGGAGCCGAGCCACATGTCGGGGCCGAAGAGGATTTCGGTGTCGGGGCCGTGCTCGCGGAGGATGTGCTCGACGACCTTCACCGCGTTGGAGGAGGTGCAGCAGTAGTCGGTCTCCGCCTTCACCTCGGCCGAGGTGTTGACGTACATGACGACCACCGCGTCGGGCCCGTGGCGGGACTTCCAGTTGCGCAGCTCGCCGGCGGTAATCGAGTCGGCGAGGGAGCAGCCGGCCTCGAGGTCGGGAATCAGCACGGTCTTCCCGGGGGAGAGGATCGACGCCGTCTCCGCCATGAAGTGGACGCCGCAGAAGGCGATCACCGAGGAGTCCGAGTCGGCGGCCCTGCGGGAGAGGCCGAGCGAGTCGCCGGTGTAGTCGGCGACTTCCTGGATCTCCGGCACCTGGTAGTTGTGGGCGAGGATCACGGCATCGCGCTGGGCCGCGAGCGCGCTCACCTCGTCGCTCAGCTCCTCGATCTCCTGCGGGGAGAGTTCGAGCATCGGCACTGGTTCGTTGATCGTCGGCAGTTCTCTCATAGCGGTGCCTGAAGCGGCCCCGGAGGGCCCAGATTGTCGGATGTTCGCTGGCATGGCCTTCGCCTGAGTCCAGTCGAATGAACTGGAACCAAGTCTACTCTCCCTGCATGCCCGAGCTGCCCGAGGTGGAGATCACGGTCCGACGCCTGGAGCGCGCCCTCGCCGGCGCCGAGGTGGAGTCGGCGCTCGCCCCCGGGATGAAGGTGATGAGGACCTTCGAGCCGCCGCTGGAGAGCCTGGCCGGCCGCCGGATCAGCGCGATCCGCCGGATCGGGAAGATGCCGGTCGTCGAGTTCGGGGACCGTGCCCTGCTGATCCACCTGATGTCGGCGGGGCGTCTGGGGGTGTTCGAGAAGCGGGCCTCGCCGCGGGACCGGGCGTCGCGCGTGCTGGTGAGGCTGACGGAGGGCCGGGAGCTGCGCCTGCGGGAGTTCGGCACCAGGCAGCGGGCCTGGGCGAAGCTGCTGGGCACGGACGAGGTGGCGCAGGACGAGATGGTGGCGACGCTCGGTCCCGAAG
>DASUUD010000200.1:0-3199 GCA_036374255.1 Solirubrobacterales bacterium
GCGGCAACCCTCACCCCCATCAGGCTGGTCGCCGGGGTGGCCTCGAGGCTGGGAGCCACCTCGACCACGTCAGCCCCAAGGAGGCCCCCCGCCGCGATCCCCCGGACCAGCTCGATCGCCTCGCGGCTGGTCAGGCCTCCCGGCGTCGGGCAGCAGGTGGCGGCGCCGTGGGCGGCGTCGAGGGAGTCGACGTCGAACGAGAGATAGGCGCCGTCGGTGCCGTCTCTCGCCACCTTGACTGCCTGCTCGACCGCCCAGGCGGTCCCCTTCTCCCAGATTTCCTCCAGCCAGATCACCCTGATGCCGCGCTCGCGGCAGTACTCGATCTCGGTCCGCGGGTTCATCCACCCGGACATTCCGATCAGAACCATCCGCTCGGGGTCGAAGCCGGCGTCGACCGCGCGAGTGACCGGGCAGCAGTGGGTGAGCACCTCGCCGCCGACGTCGGGCGCCGTGTCGAGGTGGGTGTCAATCAGGACGAAACCGGGGTTGGCGACGTGCTCGCGGACCGCCCAGGCCGCCGGGATCGTGATCGAGTGGTCGCCGCCCAGTGTGATCGGCAGCGCTTGCGCCTCGAGGATCGCCAGCAGATCTGTTTTCGCGCGCTCGAACGTCACCGCGGGGTTGGCGAGCGCCATGTCGCAGTCCCCGCAGTCGACCGGCGAGAGCGCCTCGGCCAGGTCGAAGTCGAGCGTCGCGTTGTAGGTGAGGAACTGGCAGGAGACCTCCCGCATGCCGCGCGGCCCGTAGTTGGCGCCCGTCCTGCTGATCGAGGTCGCATCGAAGGGGATCCCGTAGATCGCGGCCTTCGCGCCCGCCTGCCGCAGCAGCTCCGTGTCGGGCCGCACGTGCGGGAAGCCCATGAACGAGCCGCCCAGCCCGGCGTGCAGGAGGCTGCTCCACATGGTCCGGTCGAGCTGCTCGGTCTTCACCGTCAACCCTCCTCTCCGGGGGCGGCGTCGATCGGCAGGCTCCACGGACGCGCGCGTTCGAACGAATGGGCGGCCCTCAGCAGGGTCGACTCGGCGCCGAGCCGGGCGATCATCATCAGGCCAACGGGGATGCCCTCCGAGTCGGTTCCGCAGGGAACCGAGGCCGTCGGCTGGCCGGTCATGTTCCAGGGGATGGAGAAGGGCATGAAGCCCATCCAGCCCCGTTTCACCCGCTCGCTCCCGATCTCCTCGGGAGGCTCCCCGACGGGGAACGCCGTAACGGCCGTCGCGGGGGTCAGGAGCAGGTCGTAGGTGTCGAAGAAGTCCGCCATCACCCGCCGGAAGACGTGCAGCTCGTGCCAGGCCCGCGCCACCTCGGCGCCTGTGATCCGCTCCGAGCCGGCGAGCTCCTCGATCGTCTCCGGGAACAGATCGTCTTCGTGGGCGGCCAGGAATTCCTCGAGACCCGCCCTCGCGTCGGCGAGGTAGATCGGCGAGTAGCTCTCCCACGGGTTCGCCACCTCGGGGGTGACCTCCTCGACCTCGTCGCCGAGCTGGGCGAAGACCTCAGCGGCGGCGCGAGTGACCTCGCGAACCTCCGGATCGACGGCGAAGTGGCCGAGGTCCGGGCTGTAGGCGATCCTCAGGCCCGTTGGCTCTTCAGTCAGGGCGCTGCCGAAGTCCGGTGGGTCCTCTCGCAGCGACACCGGGTCCCGGGAGTCGGGGCCTGCGAGCACCGACAGGATTAGGGCGGCGTCCTCGACGTTCCGCGTCAGGGGCCCTCCGTCGTTGAAGGTCAGCGAGTCGCCCGCGTCGGGATGCATGGGCACCCGGCCGTGACTCGGCTTGATCCCGAATACCCCGCACATCGAGGCCGGGCAGGTGATCGAGCCGGCCGAGTCGGTACCCGTACCGAAGGCGACCATGCCGGTGGCGACGGCTGCGGCCGAACCGCCGCTTGAGCCACCGGTGGTTCGAGTCGTGTCCCACGGGTTCCGCGCATCGTCGCCGAGCTTGTTGCGCGTCTCGCCCAGCAGCCCGAAGGCGGGGGTGTTCGTCTTGCCGACGATCACCGCGCCGGAGGCACGCAGCCGCTCGACCAAGATCGAATCCGCCGCCGGGACGTTGTCGTCGTAGGCCGAGCTGCCGTAGGTCGTGCGCAGGCCCGCCGTGTCCTCCAAGTCCTTGACCCCGACCGGCACGCCGTGAAGGGGCCCGAGCCTCCGGTCGTCGATCACCGCCTTCTCGGCGGCGCGAGCCGCCTCGCGAGCGCCGTCGCGATCCACGGTCAGGAAGGCGTTGAGGGTCGGATCGAGCTCTGCGACACGCTTGAGGTGCGCCTCCAGGACCTCAACGGGTGACGCCTCCTTCGCCTCGATCATCGCCGACAGGCGGGTGACTGTCTCGCCCGCCAAGCCGACCTCTGCGGTGGTATTCACTCTCCTCCTCCTTGGGTGGCGATCTCAAACCCGCCGCTCGACCGAAAGAGCGGCAGTAGGTTAAGCGGTTAAGCTACTCTAAGCAAAGCGCTTTACCATTGTCAAGGCAGTCTGACAAGATCTGCGAATCCCAATGCCAGTTTCGATCAGCGAAGTCGCGAAGGCGGCCGGCGTCTCGACCGCGACGGTCTCACTCGCCCTGAACGGCAAAGGCCGCATCAACGCAAAGACCCGGCAGCGGATCATCGAGACTGCCGAGAAGCTGGGCTACCGTCCCAATGCCCAGGCGCGGGGCCTCGCCACGGGGCGGGCGATGACGATTGCGCTGCAGCTGGCGGGCGCCGAGAAGCACGGCCTCATTCCCGACTTCGCCTACTTCGTTGAGATCCTCAACGCGGCTTCGGCCACAGCCATCCGCAGGGGTTACGGAACGGTCGTCCTGCCTGCCGACGAGTCGCGGGAGATGCTGGACCATCTCCCGCTGGACGGCGCGATAGTCGTCGACCCGACGGGCGAGGAGGCGCTGCTGAAGCGGGAGGACCTGGTGGTTGTGACCGCGGGCCGCATACCCGGCGGCCAGAAACAGAGGCTGATCGTCGACAACGATCACCGTGCGGGGACGCGCGCCGTCGCCGATCACTTCTGGGAGGCGGGCTGTCGCCGGCCGGCGCTGCTGACGACCAGGGCCGGGCAGTCCTACGTCGACGACGCCGTGGACGCGTATCGAGATTGGTGCGCTGAGCGTGGGGTGCAACCGCGGATCGCGCGGGTCGACGAAGCGCCCACCGAGACTGCCGCGGAAACGGCGGTTTTGGATCTGCTCAGGTC